>NZ_CEYIHJ010000243.1:0-2012 GCF_982836095.1 Kosmotoga sp. | reverse complement strand
TCAGGATAAAAAGACAGTATTTTATTCAACTCAAGCATTTTTCATAAACCTGTATTCGACAGTGATAGGCATTCAACAGAGCTTAACCTCAATATTTTCGTTTAAAAACCGTCAAAATCCTCAAAATGCGTAGGCACACGAATATTGCTGGGGGTATTGACTTTTTAATTATTATGCCTTATATTTTAGGCATGTATATAAGAACAATTTCGCGGAAAAATAAAGATGGTTCAACTGTTACTTACGTGCAGTTGGCCCATAATCAACGCGACCCTAAAAAAGGGTATGCACAGGCCAAAGTTCTATATAACTTTGGACGCATCGAATCGCTTGACATAGAACAACTTAAGCGACTTGTTAAGAGCATCTGTCGTTTCTTGCCTCCTGAAGATGCCTTAGAGACGCAAGTTGTTTTAAAAAATCGCGGGCAAGAATTTAAATGGAAAAATTGTCGTTCTTTTGGTGGCATTTATCTTTTATCAAATTTATGGCAGAAGCTCAATTTTAAGAGCGTTCTTGAAAAACGCATAGCTAACAAGAAATTCAAAACACCGATTGCTCAGGCAATTTTTGCAATGGTCGCTAATCGCTGCTTAGCTCCTTTCAGCCCGAGGCTGATCTCTGACAAGCAAATTGGCGATTACTGACTGGGTTGAAAAGGACGTATATATTCCTGATTTACCCAAGATTGACATTCAAGTTTTGTATCGGGCTATGGACTTTCTGCTTCAGCATCAAAAACAGCTTGAAAAAGAGCTTTATTGGGCTGTGGCCGATTTATGCAATCTTGAGGTTGATCTTTTGTTTTTTGATACCACCAGTACTTACTTTGAAACTGAGGAGGAAACAGAACTTAAAAAACACGGCTATTCCAAAGATAAGCGCGGAGATTTGCCTCAAGTGGTTATTGGATTAGCTGTCACCAGATCTGGGATTCCGGTAAAGCATTGGGTGTTCCCGGGCAACACAGCAGATATGTCTACCATAAAACGTGTTAAAAAAGATTTAGCTGAATGGCATCTTAATCGTTGTGTGTTTGTCCATGATACCGGTATGACCTCAGAAGCCAATTTACAATACCTGCAACGTGGAGGAGGACACTATCTTGTTGGTCACAAGATGAAAAGCGGTGAAGCCGATGTTGAGACGGCTCTGAGTCACAAAGGACCTTACACCCCAATTGATGACCATCTTTTTGCCAAAGAAGTGGTTGTTGGCAATGGTGAAAAGCGAAAGCGCCTAACCGTTGTTAAAAATATCAAAGAACAAGAAAGGAATAAACAGGCTCGCACCAAGTTAATTGAAACCTTAGAGAACAAGCTCGCAGAGTTAAACAATAGGAAGAAAAAAGGGCATTCCAAAGCCGTTTGCGAGCTTAAGTCACATCGGGTTTATGGTAAATATATTAAAGAACTGAAAGATGGCACCTTGAAAATCAATCGTTCCCAGTTACAGAGTGAAAGCCGATATGATGGCAAGTATCTAATTCAGACCAGTGATGATACGCTTAATCTTAGAGACATCGTGTTAGGATACAAACAACTTTACGACGTAGAACAGGCTTTTCGTACTTTAAAAACATATATCAAGCTTCGTCCCAATTATCATAGTAAAGATGAACGCATTAGGTGCCACATATTTTTATGCTTTATTGCTTTGGTTTTGGTTCGAATTATCGAAGACAAAACTCAAAAAACATGGGAAACAATAAGAAAAGAAATGAATAGATTATATTATGGCGAATTTAAAACAGAGACAAAGAAAATTCTCCAATTAACAGAATTAACAAATGAGCAAAAAGCCATACTCAAAGCCCTTAACATAAATGAGCCTTCAATTATTGTTGACATACAGAACATCTGATTTTGTAGTAACACGACTCTACTCACAAAACCATATCTATGTGTTTTAAGAATAGCATTTTATGCTACTCTTTTTTTACCTACTACTGTCGAATGCAGGTTAAGATTAAAACGGTGAACATGAATTATATTTGATTCTCCTTCGCGTGC
>NZ_CEYIHJ010000242.1:0-2016 GCF_982836095.1 Kosmotoga sp. | reverse complement strand
AACCACTTTGTGGTTGTCACGAACTACTGCGCCTCTACGCTGCGGGGTTGCGGCTATGCTGAGCTAAAGCTCAGCACAGCCGCTGCATAGCAGCGCACAGCTTTCACAAACGTCGTTCCACCAATTGTCAGCCTCGCAAGCGTCTAATGACCCCCGGCGAAGCCGGGCCTACCCCTAGCGAAGCTAGGCTTACCCACGCGTTAGCATGATCACCCGCTGCTCCGAAGCGCCGATATCACCATATTCAAATTTGGTTCTTTTTAACTACCAGTGTATAATAATGGTAGTAATATAGATCCAGGATGGTGGATTATGAGTAAAATTCTCGATTTCTTCAAAAACCACTATGGCTATGCAAGAATGAAAGACCTAAAGGCAAATGGCATACACACAAGAGAAATAAAAAAACTTCTTGAAGAAGGAACAATAGAAAAAGTGAAACCAGGACTTTATCGTTTATCTACTTTCTCCGGCATTAAAATAGTCTCACTCGTCGATATTTGCCGTGCAGTCCATAAAGGAGTAATTTGCCTGCTTTCTGCTCTTGATTACTATGATTTTACAACCTTTTCTCCCTGGGAGGTCCATGTTGCTATTCCACATGATCATAAAAAGCCCAAAATAGAATATCCACCCGTAAGATTCTTTCACTTTAGAGAAAATACACACTCCCTTGGTATTGAAACAATCAATACCGAATTTGGACCAATAAGAATCTACAACCGAGAAAAAACTGTTTGTGACATATTCAGGTTCAGAAATAGGTTAGGAGAAGACCTAGCAATCGAAGCGCTGAAAAATTATCTTATCTGGAGTAATGGAAATACCACAAGACTCAGAAAATACATGAAAATCACAAGAACAGAAAAGATCATGTCGTTTATAAAGGGTATGATGCAGACATGAGCAAAGAAATAAGAAATATAGCCGCCTCGGTAAAAGATCGGCTTCTAAGGATTGCTAGAGTTAATAAAGTTGATTACACAAGAATATTGCAGCGATATGCCCAAGAAAGGTTTCTCTATCGCCTTTCGATTTCTAATTTTCGTAGCAATCTTGTTCTCAAAGGAGCCATGATGTTTTTGGCTTATGGATTACCGGATCTCCGCCCTACAAAAGACATTGATTTTCTTGGAACAGCAATTTCTAATGCACCTGACAATATCGAGATGATAATCAAACAAATCTCCTCAATACCCTGCAACGATGAAATCATTTTTAATGGAGAAAACTTAAAGATTTCCATAATTAAAAAAGATGCAGAGTACAATGGAGTGAGAGTCATCATCCCTTGGAACATTGAAAGAACGAAAGGCAATTTACAACTTGACATAGGCTTTGGAGATCGAATACACAACGGGCCTGTAGAAGTCAGATTTCCGACACTCATAGATCAAACTCAACCTCTAATAATGGTTTATTCAAAAGAAACCGCTTTAGCAGAAAAACTACAAATAATCGTCAGCTTGAATTATGAAACAAGCAGAATGAAAGACTTCTACGACATTTACTATCTTTGTTCTCACAGTTCGTTCCACTTGAGCAACCTTCGTAAAGCGATTCTCGAAACTTTTGAGAATAGAAACACCACATTCCAGGACATAGATATCGTTTTTTCAACAGAGTTCATAACCAATAAAGAAAAACAGACACAATGGGAGGCATTCCTGGTTAGAAGCGGATTGGATAACAAACTTAGCTTCATGGAACTTATGAAAAAATTGAAAACCTTCTTTGTACCTTTACTCAAATCAAGTGAAGATCTTGTTTGGAATCCAAAACAATGGCATTGGGATAAACACTGAATAAGCAATGTAATCACCTTCTCGTCTTCTCGGATCTCAATTATCGTTGTCGGTTGTACGTTGTGCGTTGTACGGATTTTTCCAACCCCCAGATTCTATACCCGATCTTCGTCTATTCCGCTGTACGCATGCTAACCCACGACGGCGTCGTGCCTACCCCCAGCGCAGCTGGGCTTACCCTTGGCGAAGCCAAGCATACCCACGCGTTAGC
>NZ_CEYIHJ010000241.1:0-2023 GCF_982836095.1 Kosmotoga sp. | reverse complement strand
CTCCGGGTCTGTCGGTTAAATATCGTTTCAGACGGCTTTCCCTTTACTCCAAGATACTCAAGCACAATACCGGAAAGCTCTTTCCATTTCTCTTGAATCCTCTTTTTTATTTCATCAACAAAGAGTTCTTCTTTCCCCGACGGAGCAAGAAAAACGAACTTGTTGGGAAAGGAGGCAACAGTCGCATCTTTTTTCAATTCAAGTTCCAATTCAAGCTTTTCATTATATTCGCTGAAGAATTCCTGAAATTCTTTTCCCAGATACTCTTCCACAAGCGGTTGATCCTGAAGAGAAGGGTAAACAATATGATCCGGCCCCAGATAATCCATTATTGCGGCAATCCCTTCAAAAGTAAGCCATGAAAGAATAACAGATGCTGCCCAGTGATCTCTGAGTTTTCTGGTCTTTCCAATAAACGGTTGTACAGGTGAGATTGAAAATACAACCATAGAAGCTCTGTTTAGATCACTTTCAGCAAATGAAGTACAAAGCGCGCTGACCATACCGCAATGGTTCCAGATAGAATGATCGGGGATTCTGCTGTCAGCAGGCAGTCTGTCCCATAAATGGCCGAGACTGCCGCAATTTTCGGTTATTACTCTTTTCCGAAGAACAAAAAAAAGATAATTGAAATATGCTTGTTTGTTCCATATAGTATTAAGCTTATTTGTATCTTTTTTAATCAGATCTACAATCTGTCTTGTTGTGTTATTCGCAGATTCAAAATCTCCGACAAATTTTAGTGGCGCTCCGCCTGAAACAGGGTGTGTAATTTGCAGATTTTGTAAAAAATCAATTGCTCCATTTTTAGATTTATCAGAGCTGTATCCCGGTAAGCTTGCCCTATCAAGGCCTGCGGCTATTATGTCACACAAACCCACTTCGGCCTTATCCGGCGTTGATGTGCCAAAAGCATCAGCAATATCTTCCGCTCGCCCCTCATGCCCTGGTATTTTCAAAGCCTTGTCAATGGGATCGTGTAAGAAAAAACGAAGTTTCTGCTCCCAGTAGCTGTCATTTCTCTTTTCCATATTTATGCCTTTCTCAAAAGTCAGGTTGTTCTTTCAAAATTTTCATCAAGGTAATTATGTATTTTCTGCCACACGGAAAGTTCGCTGCCTAAACTTGAATCCCAAGGCTTTGGGATTTTGTGGGGCAGGTGGAAAAAGTATGCATTGTATTTATTACCGGTTTTCCTGATGATTATGCGAAGCTGAGACGGCATTCGACCATTATTTCCACCCCAGTTACCAATATTGTGCTTTGTAACCGGGTATCCAAGGATATGGCGCTTTTGAACACCATTTGGCGGCGCTTGAGGAAAAGGAAGCGCTTGCTGTCGCAAATCCATATAAGATTCTCCAGCCAGTTTCATGGCATCTTCCCACATATTACCTTTGCCGATTTTCCATAACAAAGGTTGCTCGTTGGATATCCCAAGTTTGAAGGGGTATTTTTTACCAACCTTGAAAATTTTGCTGACCTCTTCACCATACTTTTCAAGCAGTGTCTTTCGTGGTGATAATGAGATGCTGTCATTCATAACCAAAAGATTAAAACTGCCCCAGCCATTTCTGGACCGTGCGCCAAGAGATCCAAACTCAGCAAAAAGAGATAATGCACCAATAAGATTATTCCTGCTCTTTTTTGGGAAGAACACTGATAATGCGAATTTCTCTCCGGGCAGAATTCTTGTTTTTCTATATATTCCGTTAAAATCTACAGGTCCCATACCAAGATAAGCGCTAAGCCGAACATTTTTATTGTTGGCCTCAGGGTTCACTTTTTTTCCTATTGAGGCAATCTTCTTTTTACTTCCTGTTCTTACAGAACCGGTGACAACAACATCCACCAGGCTGCGAGTCGCTTTGCCGGTTACCCCACCAAACAATTTCTGCTCATTTTCAAGCATCTTTTGATGCGAAAGTTCCCCCTGTGTTATACGCCACCAGTACCTGATAGTATTTTTAAGAGGAGCTGCCCGAAGTTCCGCATCGCCATTAGCTCCGCCCAAAAACATGGG
>NZ_CEYIHJ010000240.1:766-2031 GCF_982836095.1 Kosmotoga sp. | reverse complement strand
GGTGAAACTGCAGGTATTTGTCCGGTGGCCCGATGTGCAAAAGGGATTTTCAATGGTCCGTGTGGTGGTACCCGGATTGATGGTACCTGTGAGGTTGATAAAAACACTCCTTGTGCCTGGACTGATATCTACAATCGTTTGAAAGAACAAGGTCGTGTCAGTAATATTTTGGATGTTAAACCGATACGCTTGTGGCAGAATCAGACGCGCAGATCTTTGATTCAGGAAGACTATAAAGCTCGTTACGCTGAATAGCGTCCCAGACAGCTATCGCGGCCACATATTTAAAAGTAACGGTTTTCGAACTCGTATAAATGTTGTATTCTTATGTCTCAAGGCCTTTGGGCGCAGAGACCGAACTAACATTGGTGTTAATATACCCGTTGAATAGCGTGGTTGAAGGGTTGACGAATATATTATTGGTGACACTTAGTGATCCCGTTTTGGAAGAATGTACAAACTTGACAACCCTTACGCCCAAAGTGCTGAAATCATTTGATGGAGGCCTAAACAATGAAACGTAAAGCCCGCAACAAAAAACGTCTACAAGATCATCTCAAGCAAGTTAATCTTTATGCTGCCGGCATTGATATTGGCTCTACATCCCATTTTGTTGCTGTTCCACTCAGTCTCGATGATAAGCCAATAAGAGAATATTCTTGTTTCACCGTAGACTTAGAACATATGGCAGATTGGTTGAAAGAAGTTGGCATATCAACCATAGCAATGGAATCTACTGGAGTTTATTGGATTCCAGCCTTTGAACTTTTAGAGGCACGAGGCTTTGAAGTCTTCTTAGTGAATCCTCGTCATTTGAAAAACGTTCCCGGTCGCAAAACTGATGTTTTAGATTGTCAATGGTTGCAACAACTTCACAGTTTTGGCTTGTTGCGAGGAGCTTTCCGCCCATCTTCGGAAATATGTGCTTTTCGAACATATATGAGACAACGAGCCATGTTGGTCAGCAGTGCCGCCACACACATTCAACATATGCAAAAAGCTCTGCGACAAATGAACCTGCTACTGGATAATGTAGTTTCAGATGTCACCGGCAAAACAGGGATGACAATTATTCGTTCAATTTTAAGCGGCCAACGTAATCCAGAGGTGCTTGCGAAACACCGAGATGCCAATTGCAAAAATAGCGAAGAAATTATCGCACCTTCAAGGATTACTTTAAGATTAAAACGTATAAATGAAGAAGCCATTGAAATTGAACCTGTATTTTGTGAAAAAATAATTGATAAAGAAGGCGACTCCGTTCT
>NZ_CEYIHJ010000240.1:0-756 GCF_982836095.1 Kosmotoga sp. | reverse complement strand
ATCTTTTTTCTCTTCGTCAAGCGGTTGAACTGTATGATTTTTATCAACGTCAAATATCAGCTTGCGACCAAACAATTGCAACGACATTGGATGCAATCGAAGGTCCGGAAAATCTTGATGACTTACCTCCCCAAAAGCGAAGCTATCGAAGAAAAGACAAGATGTTGCCATTTAATGCCAGAGAAGATCTATACAAGATCACTGGAACTGATATCACAAAAATTGACGGAGTTAAAGAAACAATTGCGTTAAAAATTATCTCAGAAATCGGAACTGACATGTCGGCGTGGCCGACTGTCAAAAACTTTGCCTCTTGGCTCTGTTTATCCCCTGGGAATAAAATTTCAGGGGGGAAAATTCTCAGCAGTAAAACCAAGACGAGTGCTAACCGAGCAGCTTTGGCATTTAGAATGGCAGCTTTTTCTCTAACAAAGTCAAAAAGTGCACTTGGAGCTTTCTATAGGCGTAAACGTTCCCAACTTGGCGCACCAAAAGCAATTACAGCTACAGCCCATAAAATAGCTCGCCTTGTATACTCCATGTTAAAATATGGAACGGAGTATGTAGATCAAGGCCAAGATTACTACGAAGAAAAATATCGTGAACGAATTGTCAAAAATTTACGTAAAAAAGCAAAAAGTTTAGGCTTTAAGATGGTACCCCAATCGTAAAAAATTAGTTGTATAATTTCAAGTTCTTAAAAACCGTTACTTAGAAGATGAAAGTTTACCCCGAACTTACTTTCACCGTTGAAGA
>NZ_CEYIHJ010000239.1:0-2044 GCF_982836095.1 Kosmotoga sp. | reverse complement strand
AGGCAACATCACCAGCCTGAAAACCCAGGAGCTTCTGGATTTTCTTTTTGTTTTGCATAGTGCCGACCGTTTTTCTGAAGGTTTGATTGAAAAACACAAATCTGAAGTCGGACATACTCTGGCCGAGCTTCGCCGCCGAAGGGAAAAGGCTACTAAAGAAGATCTTTCCCAGGAAGAGATGCTCAACCTGCCGGTGTTCATACCGCTTAGAGATAAAAAAGACCCACGTGATTTAAAAATCTTGGACCCTGCTTGTGGCAGTGGCCACTTTCTACTTTATGCTTTCGACCTTTTGGAAACGATATACGAAGAAGCTTGGCAGGATGAAAATTCATCGCTATCGGATCCGACGGGAAGATCCTTACGAGAGGATTTTGAATCGCTTGATGAATTACGAACAGCCATACCGGAACTGATCCTGCGCTGGAATCTGCACGGCATAGACATTGATCCGCGCGCCGTCCAAATCGCAGCATTGGCCCTTTGGTTGAGGGCTCAGCGGTCGTGGCAAAGACTGGGAATCAGGTCAGCGAAGCGGCCTCGCTTGACCAAATCTAATATCGTCTGTGCCGAACCCATGCCAGGTGATGAGAATCTGCTGAAAGAGTTTACAGATGTTCTGAAACCCAAGGTGTTGGGTCAGCTTGTTGAGGTAATTTTCGATAAAATGAAGCTGGCCGGGGAAGCCGGGTCATTACTGAAAATTGAAGAAGAAATCAAAGAGGCTGTTGCCGAGGCCCGGAAGCAATGGGAGGCTAAGCCAAAACCTGAACAAGCCGGACTGTTTCCAGAGTTAGAAAAGCCCAAACACAAACAAAAGGAATTGCAGTTTGATGTCAGGGACATTGATGATTTAAAATTCTGGGACCGGGCCGAGACGCTTATTTTACAAGCGCTTCAAAAGTATGCTGAAAAGGCTGAAAACGGATTGGAAAATCGCCGGCGTATGTTTGCCGAAGATGCAGTGCAGGGTTTTGCGTTTATTGATCTTTGCCGGAAGCGATTTGATGTGGTGCTCATGAATCCACCTTTTGGGGATGCGACAACCAAGCTGTATCCATTAATAAAGCATAAATATCCTAAAACTTATTCAAATCTTGGAACTGTATTTGTTGACTGTCTTTCTACGAAACTTGGTGATACAGGCGAGCTGGGAATTATAATAGACGTTGCGACTTCAGTTAGAAGCTCATATGCTCATTATCGGCGAGATGTTCTTTATTCGAATTTTAATATTAAATCTTATTTGCATCTCGGTTGGGATGTTCTTGATGCTAATGTGGAAGTTTGTTGTTTTACTGCATCGAAGATTCTCTTAAAAGATGATAGTGTTTTGTGTATCGATCTCAAAACTGATTACAAAAAAAACCAAATACTATTAAATAATATAGTTAATTTTACAATTGGGAACGTAGATAACAAGAATTCATATTTTGCCAAACAAGTTGAATTTGAACGTTTCCCAAATGGCGTTCCAAATTTTACACTCCCTGCTGTTCTGAGGAGATTATTTATAACATATGACCAGTTAGACGGTAATTACGCCCTTGTAAAGACTGGTTTAAGTAGCGGCAATAACAGTAGGTTTTATAAACTGCTATGGGAATGTCCCAATAATGCGATTGGAAAGGCTAAAAGATGGGTCCATCTCTCAAATGGAGGTGAGTTTTCACCATTTTACCGGAAATTTGAAGAAGCAATTGATTGGAAAAATGGAGGAGAGATTGTTAAAAACAACAAAGGGGCATATATTCGTAATGAAAAACTGTATTTTTCCGCTGGTCTATCCTATGGAAAAAGATGCAACTTCTTATCTATACATACCCATCCGCTGGACCGAATAATAACTAATGAAGGACAGGGTATTTTTCCGATAGAAGAAAAGCATTTTCTCCCCTTACTTGGAATTTTAAACACACCCATTCCAAGAGTTCTTATCAACGAATATTGTGGTCAACACAAAGAAAATGGATACGTCTCCTTAATTCCTATTCCTCACATAGATACGCATACAGAAAAACAACTGTCAACCGCAGTTAGTTAT
>NZ_CEYIHJ010000238.1:0-2046 GCF_982836095.1 Kosmotoga sp. | reverse complement strand
GATAATCATGGAAGACTTTTTCTTCACTGCGAAGGAGTATGCAGATATAGCCTTCAAAATCAATGACGACACTGGAATTTCAAGAATAACTTTGGATGGCCAGCAAGCAACTCCAACAAGTGCTATTGGAAACAATTACACTATAAGATACAGGACAGACAGAAAATCCAGGGCCGTGGTATTATCCGTTGCCGATTTGGCTGGTAACGTTTCAAGCAAAAAGTTTTACATTCTCTACGACATAAAGCAGCCTGAGATTGAAGTCAAAGGCCCCACCGTCACAGGAAGCGAAACAGTTAACATCACAATAAATGCATCCGATGATATTGGGATCAGTTTTCTTACGATTAATGGCAAAAAAGTGGACAGCGATGGCAGAAAAAGCTTTAGTTATAATTATGTAGTAAATCTCATAGGAAAAGAGGCAATCACCGTTGAGATAAGCGCCGCTGATAGAGCAGGAAATATAGCCTCTACTAAATTCACGGTTAGAAAAGATCATGAGCCACCTGAGATTGAACTGGAACTTCCCACCAACGTTGTCTCAGCCAGAGCTGAAATAACCGTTGTAGCAACGGACAATGGTGGAATTGACTTTATCAGGGTTCAAGATATTGAAAGGAAATACTCGGGGATACCAAGTTTAAGAGATACATTTGAAATAGAACTAAACGCATCAGGTGATATTAGCATTGAAGCTGGTGACCTTTCGGGCAACATTTCAAAAATTTCCCGGTATATCTTTGTCGACAAAGTGCCGCCTGTGATCACTTTCCTGCCAGTGGATATAACCGGTGAGATGGCAGTAAAAGTGAGGTTTGAAGATGATTCTGGGCTAAAATATGTGAAAATCGGCAGATATATCGGCAAGTTGAATGGCCAGAGGGTTTTTGAACACGTGCTTTCGCGTGATGACCTTCAGGAAAAGTTGGAAATTGTCGCGATGGATATAACAGGCAAACGTACTGAAAAAATGCTCAAATGGATTCCCTTTGAGGTCAACGATATAGCTGGAAACGTTATGACAAGCGATTTGATAGAACTTAGTGGGAAGCTCTTAATTCCAATAGATGGCGCGTATACATTAGACATATACGACAATGGGAAACTGATCAAAACCTCGATCCAGGAAGGAGAAATTTTCGAAGAGTGGATTCCTTTAGCTTCCGGGAAGAATAACATTGTGATCGTGATCAAAACTTCAGATGGAATCGGCATTGGAAATCATAGTGTCTTTCTAATTCCCCGTCATGAAGCTATGAGGGTAACATTGACCTGGGATTCCACTGCCGCCGACCTTGATCTCTATATCAGAGAACCTGACGGAACAGTAGTTGGCCCTATGAACCCATCAAGTCAATGCGCTTATATCAATGTGGATGCAAGGCAGCGCTCGTCCAACACCGAAACGTATATTTTAAACTACAAAGATTCTTACCTGCCCATAGAGGGTAATTATCACGTTGCTGTACACTATTACTCTTCAGACCTTTATCCGAATCCAGTACATTACAAAGTGGTGATAGACACACTTGATAAACACATAGAAAAAACCGGAACACTGAGCTTTTTTAACAAAAACAACATCGCATTTCTAACAGGCGGGAAAGATTGGAAAGATCTTGGAGAGGTTTTTGTGAGGATCCCTGACAAAGAATTCCCGGTTCTTTCCACAAACCTTCTCGAAACAATGTACAGTGCAAAGAACACAATAGAAATTGAAATTACAGCTACCGACAACACGGGTATCAGGGTAATCACAACCGATGCGGTGAAACCGGACATCGCTAAAAAAGAGTACAACACCTATGGAAAACGCGAGGTACACTTCACTGAAGAGAGGTTTTTCCCTGATGGCGTTTCATATTTCAATATCACTGCAGAGGACCTTTTTGGCTTAAAAAAGTCAGTAACCTATAAAATCTACGTAGATACACAGCCCCCACAAATCGAATTGAAGAAGACTCCTGACGAGAACGGGAATCTCATCCTGACCGCTATTTTCAAGGATAACTTAGGGCTGAATTCCGTCTCGGTCAATGGCAA
>NZ_CEYIHJ010000237.1:0-2047 GCF_982836095.1 Kosmotoga sp. | reverse complement strand
AACAAGGAGCCTTTCTCTTTTTAGTTCATCGAGTGCACGCCTTATTGTCAGTCTGCTAACCTCGAACTCTTTGCACAGTTCCTTTTCAGTGGGAAGTTTTTTGGAATAGGTCCCATCTTCTATTCTTGCCTTGAGTGTCCTATAAATAGCAATATACGCCGGAAGATCCCGCCTTTTTTCGAGTTTCTCAATGTCATTATTTGTCTGAATTTTGTTGTTCACCATTGACCTCCCCCTTATAAGGGTTTTGAAAGACATTTCACACTGAAATGATAACATACATATTCTAATACTCAATCATATGTATTTCCAAACATCAAATGTATATAGCAATTAAACAACAAAGCAAGTATGATATGCTAATAAGCTTGTGCTTTGTATAATTGCAGCAGAACGAACCTTATCGGATTTGTTATCTTATCCTTTCAGCGTTAGTATTGATGGAGGTGATTGCTCTGAACCTAAACCTTGGGCGTGTAGAATCCATCGCGATAGAAGGGATAGAGAAACGCATCTATCCTGGAGCTGTGGTGTTGATTGGTACCAAAGATGAGATGCTTTTTTTGAAAGCTTTTGGCAAAGAATCACCGGAGAAGCATGCAAAGGCTGTTAGAGTTGACACGGTGTATGATCTGGCAAGCCTTACAAAGGTTGTCGCTGTTCTCCCGGCTTTTATGCTGCTCATGAGCGAAGGTAAGCTTTCCCTTGGTGACCCTGTGTACGTTCATTTGAAAGAATTTACTAATAGGAAACAAATCACCCTTTTTCATCTTATAACACCCTCTTCCGGCATTCCTCCCTACTCGACGGCGTGGAAAAAATCGAAGGGTGAAGAGCTTCTCAGGAATCTGTTGCACATCAAACCAGAAATCCCTCCTGGCAGAACTTTCCGGTATTCGTGTATCAACTTCATCATTCTTAAGACGGTTATTGAAAGGATATCGGGCATTCCTTTTGCAGCCTTTGTGAAAGAAAGGATATTTTTACCCCTTGGATTGGAGAGCACAGGATTTCTTCCCAATATCAAAGCATTTCATGTAGCTCCTACCTGCAAAAGGGAAGGGGAGTTTTTGCGGGGAAGGCCCGATGATGAATTGGCTTATTATCTTGGAGGCGTTGGAGGTAATGCGGGTTGTTTTTCAAGTGCAATGGATCTTTACAGATTAATCAATGGACTTGAAGCAGGGCAACTTTTTCCAGAGCGTATCTACAAATTGTTTACCCATGAAGTAGTTGAATTTAAAGGTGTCAAAACACATCTTGGTTGGCGTGTACCTGATTTTTTTGGCAGTTCAGGTGACATAATAGATAGGGTTGCATATGGCCATACTGGCTTTACCGGCACCTCGATTTGGGTGGAACCCAAAAGCGGACTTAGGGTGATATTTCTGAGCAATCGAACAAGATTGAAGCGGCGCTCTACCATCCCGATGATGCAGAGTATCAGAAGAAGGCTTCACAACGTGATTTTTCAAGCTTCAACTTCTAGGTAATTTCCTTTATATCGCTAATTGGGCAGGTGATACCGTGATGGAACTTGAAAAAGCTTTAATAGTAGATCCTGTTGATGGAGAATACACGGGGTCTGTAACAATTGGAGATGAAAAAATAGCGGAAATAAGGCGTTTTAGCTGCACGCCAGAAGTGATTGTAATGCCAGGCTTTGTCGATCTTCATACACATGGACAGCGTGGAATTGATGCAATGTCTGCAAGCCCACAGGACTTTGGAAAATGGGCGGAGATGAACTTTCAGCAGGGGGTTACCACTTTTTTGCCCACAACAGTTTCAGCGAGCCTGGAAAATTTGCAGGAAGTTATGCAGAACCTGTCACAATTACCGCTCTCTATCGCCGGGCTGCATCTTGAAGGGCCTTTTATAAATTCTGAGAAGAAAGGGGCTCAAAACCCGGATTTCATCTATCCCTTTACCGAAAGGCATGAAGTCGTTTTGAAAGCCCCTGTAAAGCTGATTACTGCTGCTCCTGAGGTCAAGGGATTTGAAAAGCTGTTGAAAGTGGCAAAATGTAGAAACATAGAAGTTAGCA
>NZ_CEYIHJ010000236.1:1218-2052 GCF_982836095.1 Kosmotoga sp. | reverse complement strand
CCTGGATGCATTATGTCATATAGATAATGATAGCTTATTTGTGAATATTTGCAACTTGTGATATTAAAACTTCAAGGGTGATAAAATCACGTTTTATTTTTAAAGCAAAAGGGATTTCTGTGAAGGCGTTAATTTTGTAAATATTGGTTGTTCATAGGATGTTTTGTCCCTGGAGGGAGAGTGGAAAAAGAGAAAGCAAAGAGGGGCAAAGGAAACACGTAAAATCGCCTGCAATCGTTCCTAAAGATCAAGATCTTCGCTGCTGTGACATGGGTATTTGTTTTTCTTTGAAACACTTGAGAAGGTTATTTGCACCAAGAATTATCGGGTGGATACGAGGGAACAGATCATGGTTGATGTTCCTGATTACCAAATTTCTGAGAAAGTATATGAGAGTGACAATACCTTAGTTTATCGTGCCCGTCGTAATAAGGATAATCTACCAGTCATATTAAAAATTCTAAAAGAAGATTATTCCACACCTGAAGAAATTGTTAGATATAGAAAAGAATACGAAACAACGCGTTCCATCAATCTGGAAAGTGTTGTCAAGCCCCTTGAATTTAAGAGATACGAGAATATCTCATTCATAGTCTTTGAAGATATTGGCGCAGAATCCCTGGACAGATGGATAGAAAACAGGGAAATGACCCTGAAAGAGTTCCTCCTTATAGCCATTAAGATTGTTGAAAGCCTCAGAAAAGTTCATGCCCTGAACATCATCCATAAGGATATAAGCCCTTCGAATATCATTTATAATCTGGAAACGAATCAACTCCAAGGGAGCCGTAGCAGGTCTTGGCGGCGGGCTCCTGGCTGCAGGAGACTTGACGG
>NZ_CEYIHJ010000236.1:707-1208 GCF_982836095.1 Kosmotoga sp. | reverse complement strand
ACTTTGCCCCGTGAAAATTTAACAATTAAAGACCCGAAAGTAATAGAAGGCACTCTGGCCTACATTTCACCTGAGCAAACCGGCAGGATGTGTCGGCCCATAGATTACCGCACAGACTTCTACGCTCTGGGGGCTACTTTTTACGAGTTGCTTCTTCATAGACCGCCTTTCACCAGCACGGACCCAATGGAACTGATTCATTGCCATATGGCTAAAAACCCTGCGCCTCCCTGTGAAGTAAATCGTGAAATACCGAAGTTCATTTCAGATATTGTAATGAAGTTATTGGAAAAAAATGTCGAGGACAGATATCGAAGCGCATTGGGAATTAAGGCGGATTTGCAAAAATGCCTCGAAAGGCTGGAGATTAATGGTGGAACCTGGGGTTTCCCTATTGGGCTTTGCGATATATCGGAGAGGTTCCAAGTTCCTCAGAAACTATATGGAAGAGATAAGGAACTGCAAGCCCTGGAAAAGACGTTTGAAAGGGTGCGGGAAGGT
>NZ_CEYIHJ010000236.1:0-697 GCF_982836095.1 Kosmotoga sp. | reverse complement strand
GATGTATAGAGTGGTCACCCAGTGCAGCGGCTATTTTATAACCGGAAAATTTGACCAGTTTAAGCGCAACATTCCCTACAGCGCCATAATTAATGCTTTTAATGAGTTAGTTCAGCAGCTTCTAACAGAAGGCACAAAAGAACTTAAGCGTTGGCGTGAACAACTCATGAAGATTCTTGGCCCCAATGGGCAGATTATGATTGATGTGATACCAAAACTTGAGCTGATTATTGGCCCACAACCCTCTGTTCCGGAGCTTTCACCTGAGGAGGTTAAAAACCGATTCGATCTTGTTTTTAGGAACTTTGTAACGGTGCTTTCGACACGGGAACATCCCCTGATGCTTTTCCTGGATGATTTACAATGGATTGATATGGCCTCATTGGAATTGATCAGGGTTTTTATGGAGACGTCTGCTATTAAGCACATGCTTTTAATTGGCGCCTATCGGGATAGTGAAATCAGCATGGCCCATCCCTTGTTTTTAATCTTAAATAAAATTCAGGAGGCGGGAACAAAGGTCGATCATATTTCCCTATCACCTTTAGAATTGCCCCACATCAATGAGTTTGTTTCAGACACCCTGAGCTGTGATCAGGAAGCCTCTCTTCCCCTGTCAAAGCTCGTATTGGCAAAGACGAACGGGAATCCCTTTTTTATTGGTTTGAAAAAGGAGGTCATACCGTGGAAAAGGCAT
>NZ_CEYIHJ010000235.1:0-2061 GCF_982836095.1 Kosmotoga sp. | reverse complement strand
GGATATTTTAAACAGGAGCCTTGAAATCGATCAAAAAGAGCTCCTTCCCAATCACCCGCAAGTAGTGTGCCCATGGGGAACATCGACTGGTAATAACCAGCTTCAGCATAGAATTCAGGAACTCCACCATATCTTCCTAAGTCTATTTCCGGGATTCTCACTCTTAGATATCCCTTTAATATCGGCGAAGTAGGTATAGTGTTATAACTGTTAAGGGCTGCCCTCAATACCAGCATATTTCCGATATTTACATTCGCCTTGATGAACCAGCCCATAGACGACTGTGTCGCGTCGGTAATCGGGGTTAACTGGATATCAGGGTCACCTTCGAGCGTTTTTAGCTTCTTATATTCATAATCGCCGTCGTAGTAGCCGGGTATGAAATTGCTTGAATAGTAAACAAGACCGCCTTTAACCCAAAGAAGGTCAAGAATGGAAAAGCGTCCTCCAACACCAGCGCCAAATCCAATTGTATCGAAACTTGAGGTGGCAAGAAGAGCTGCTTCTGCAGAAGGAATTATCCTTATGAGCTTCCAGTTGATTATGGGAAGACTAAGTGATAGAGTTGAACCATATGCTGGAATGCCTGGAAGGGCCGTTAGCTCACTGTTGCTTTCCCATAGGAATGTAGCATCAAAAAGCATATTCAAAGGAAGCTTCAAGAATGCGCCTCCAAACCAGAGCGACGAAGTATTAAGTGTGCTGAATGGGTTTAAAGATGTTATCTCAAAAGGAACATGGAAACTTAGCCCGGGTTGGAATAAAGTCACTTTTCCATCAAAAGCCCATGAGTTAGGTTTTCTGTAGGCGTCAAGGAGCAGTCCGATGCCTTTTGAGTAATAAGACATCATTCCATATCTGACATCGAATAACTCATTATGGACTCGTATTCCATAAATCGATATCCCATTGATAAAGCTCGTTGAATCTGGAGTATCAGGATTGGGTCTTCCAAAGTACATCGTGCCACCAATTTCATCCTGGTACATGTTGAAACCTAAGTCCACATCAACACCCGGAATGACATCTGTTATGGGATAATGGAACATGTAGATGAAGTAACTTGAATTGTCCATTTCTAAGCTTCCAAAGCGCAGTTCAGGACCAAAAGCAAATAATGCACCCACTAAAAGAACAAAAACAACAACAGTGAGTTTCTTTTTCATATGCCCACCTCCTCTAAAAATGTTCCCAGTTTCATTATAATGCTTTCGCATTAAATTTGAATTAAAATCAAGAACTGTACCACAAAAAACATTAGTAAACATGCAAAATCATTCCTTGTTTTCATAGTATACTGGTAATAATTTGACTGTCTAAATGAAGGAGGAAAAAATGAGAAAAGTAGAAAAAGGAAATACTGTAAGAGTTCATTACACAGGAAAATTCGAAAATGGTGAGATTTTTGATACCTCAGTCAACCGCACTCCACTGGAGTTCATCGTAGGAAATGGGCAAGTCATCAAGGGGTTTGATGAAGCAGTTATCGGAATGAAGATCGGAGAAAAGAAAACTGTAAATATCCCATTTGAGGAAGCCTACGGCCCACATATGGATGAGCTTGTTTTCACCTTTGAAAAACAAAGTCTTCCTGAAAACCTCAATCCTGAAATTGGGCAAAAGCTGCAGCTTGTAACAGGTGATGGAAAAAGAGTTAATGTCACTATAATAGCGGTTTCTGAAACAGATATAACACTGGATGCGAATCACCCACTGGCTGGGAAGAATCTTGTATTTGAAATCGAGCTTGTAGAAATATTAAGTTGATTAATTAAATCCTCCGGACAGATAAATCTTTCTAAAAGTGCGCTCCTTACATGCTAAAATATTTTAATACTGAAAGGGGCGTGGCTATAATAAAGATAAAAGGGCTATTGTTGCTTGCTCTCATATCTGCTATGAGTTTTTATCTTGTGGGCTGCTGTCTGCGCATAAATAACAATGTTAAAGTTTATGGGCGTATAAAACCCTATGCAGGTAGTGCTACCACTTCTCCCTTATTGTTATTCTCTTCTGGATTTGGCAAAAAAACCTTTGGAAAAAAGTATATTGTTAAACTAC
>NZ_CEYIHJ010000234.1:0-2127 GCF_982836095.1 Kosmotoga sp. | reverse complement strand
CTCTCCATAACCACAATGCCCTTTCTTCAATGTTTGTATTTTCTATCGTCAAAACTATTTTATTTTAACACCAATTATAATATATTCAACCATTTTAGCACATCACTTAAATTTTGTTATAAGTGAATAGCCCCCTATTCTATCCAAGCTGGGCGGACCAGCCCTTTTACCTGCCAGCAGAGGTTTAAGGATATCCATTATTTCCTTGCCAATTCTTCTGCTTGCTGTTATTTTGAAAACCTTTTAGCACTCAGGTTAAAGTTTTAATTACTTATACTGGACTTTCGCACTTTCAAGCCACATTGGATAGCAAATTTACAGCATAAAGGTTAAATTTTTCAAAGTCATCTTCACAAGTCGACATACAAGAAAATAAATTAAGCCAAAAAGATCGGCGTAGAGCAGCGAGCATGTCTTGAAAGGAAATAGTAGATTTAGATCTGTACCATACATCTGGCTCCGGCAGATCAACCCTACCACAATTCCTCTCCATAATGAACCACAATTTGATAAGGGAGTTTAACCAAAGACAGAATGGAGTGGTTCGAGTCACAGCCTCCTGTTTTCTAGCTTGTGACTCTGAGATTCCAAGATACTGTTTGGATTCACGAAAGACTACTTCAATGGGCCATCGTCCTGTATAGATATGGACTACTTCGGCCGCTGAGAGACTAAGGTTGGTGGTAAAGAAAAATTCATCATCAATCTTTCTTTCGGGATCTCGGACGATCACGATATTGATAGGGCGATTTGGGCAGACTTCATACCAGATAGCCTGAAAATGAAATAAATAACGTTCCTTCATTTCTCCATAAAGATCAAGTTGTACCACCTGCCATTTTTCTTTCTTGCTGGGAGCCATATCTTTTGGTGCAGGGAGGCGTAGACCTTTTTTGCGAGGTCGGCCCCGTTTTTTTGTTCTGGCTTTCGGACGAGAATAGATTGCAGCATCTTTGCGGATTCGTGAGACCAACTGCACGTTTTTAGGTAATTGTTTTGCAACAGAGGCATAGGCACCATCCCCACAAAAGACAAAGTATCTTTCGGGTAACCAGTTTGCTACTGTTTGCACCATCTCGCACATCAAGGAAACGGTAGTATTTTTCTTCTTACTTCCTCGCCCCCTTTTTTTCGTCTTCTTGCTCTTTGGATTCAGTCTTGCTAAAATCGGTAAGGCAATACAGTGTCCTTTCAATAGGGGTAGCTCCCATACAATGGCCAAGACGACCCAGTTCAGCCCCCAGGCATAGCCAGGATATTTTTTCGACGAGCGAACCGCATCGCGGTAGAGTCCAGCACCCCATATCTTCCTTCCATAATGTTTGATCAAGGTGTCATCTCCCACCAGGAAGATGGGTTGTTGCTCCGGCAAAAGTTTAACAATCATCATGAATAAAAGTTTCCAGAGTCTATCCATTTGCCATTTTGATCGAGAGAAGAACCCCTGATAAGCGTCATGCGATTTGGTAGCGTGGGGTCCGGCTGCTCGGATAATACCAGTTATGGTTCGTCTTCCCGAGCAGAGAATCCAGCCTAGAGTTATGGTAATGAACGACTCTACCGTAGGTCTATATAGGAAGGCATTAGAGAAGCTCATCACAAGTTGTTGGAAAAGGGGAGACAGCTGATCCATTTGTTTATCCTCCTAAACAAGTTGATATTGGGGATGTATTATGTTATGCTAAATAGCACAACATAATAATATCATAGGAGGGAAATATGAACAAGAAGGAAATCGCACGAACTAAAAGAAGGTTGCGCTACTTACATAAAAGGCTGGCTGGGATTGGGCCCATCATGCGTGGAACGGTAGTACTGCTGGGAACCAAATGCGGTAATCCTCGATGCAGATGTGCAAGGGGAGAAAAGCATCTCCAGTATTATTTCTCGGTTAATGTTGAAAAAAAGACTAAATTGATGTATCTTGGAAAATCTAAGAAGGCAGAAGCGGAGGAATATTCTAAGAATTACGAACTGCTATGGAATATCATTGAAGAGATGACTCTCCTGAATTTTGAGTTGCTGAAAGCAAAAAAACGCTGAGACTGCACAAAAAAAGTGCGAAAGTCCAGTATAATGAATACAGCAAATATGGAGTGAGATATACTGAAGAGGTAACATTGATAG
>NZ_CEYIHJ010000233.1:0-2174 GCF_982836095.1 Kosmotoga sp. | reverse complement strand
CAATGGGGCCAGCGATAGTAATGTCTGTTGATGCTATATTCATGACACTGGTAACTGTTTTCGCAATGGGTTCTCTTATAAGCTGGAAGCTTACCTGGATAGTCATAATCCCTTTACCGCCACTTGCACTGATTTCTGCTTTTTTCGGTAGGTTAATACACACACGCTTTAAGAAGGTACAGGCAGCCTTTGCCGTAATGACAGACTCTGCCGAGGAAAGCATTTCTGGAATAAGGGTCATAAAGAGCTATGGTCAAGAAAATTCAAGATATGAAATGATGCATGGTAAATCCGATGATTACGTGCGAAAAAACATTTCACTGATCCGCGTTTGGGGAATGTTTTTCCCTCTGATTCAATTATTAGCGTCTATTGGTTATGTAATTGCCATGTCCTTTGGTGGTAGGGCTGTAATCACCGGCCAACTGACTCTTGGAGAATTTGTGACATTTACAACTTACCTTGGTATGTTGATATGGCCAATGATGGCTACTGGATGGCTAATAAACATCATCCAGCGCGGTCGGGCTTCATACAGCCGGCTCAAGGAACTGCTTAATGAAGAGACGGATATTATCACAAAGAAACCTACTCATGTTGAAAAGCTGATCGGGAACATAGAAATAGAAGGACTCACGTTTAAATATCCAAGCAGCAGAGAAGCAGTTTTAAAAGATGTACATCTTCATGTTTCAGCTGGAAGCAAAATTGCAATAGTGGGGACAACGGGCTCTGGAAAATCAACTCTGGCAAAGGTATTAACCCGATTATACCCGGTTCCAGAAGGAAAAGTTTTTGTCGATGGAAGAGATATAAATAATATTGATCCTGCTGTCTTGCGCGAAAACATCGCTTACGTTCCTCAGGAAACATTCCTGTTTTCTGAGACGGTTAAAAACAACATAGCTTTCGGCGTTGAAAAAGCCTCTGATGAGGAAATCATCTTTCATGCTTCTATTGCGGCTATTCACAATGATATTGAAAATGACTTCCCCAAAGGTTACCAAACGAAGGTTGGAGAACGGGGAGTAACTCTTTCAGGCGGTCAAAAACAGCGTATTGCAATTGCAAGAGCGCTTTTAAAGAAATCTCCAATTGTCATCCTTGATGACTGCCTTTCGGCAGTGGATACGGAAACAGAGCTTAAGATAATTTCATCTCTCAGGGAAGGAGCCGATTTGCGAACAGTAATTGTTATTTCTCATCGGCTGAAGGCTGTAAGGGATGCAGACACAATTTATGTTCTACACGATGGAAAAGTAATCGAAAGCGGAACCCATGATGAGCTTATGGAGTTTGGCGGCTTATACAAAAGGATGTACGAACGGCAGTTGTTAGAAGAGAAATTAGAGGAGGAATAATATGCCTCGAAGCGTCTATGCTGAATCAGAAGATAAATACAAAGTTGAAGATTGGTCTATTATCAAGAGACTCTGGAAATACGTACATCCCTATATTTGGCTCTTTATCATCGGCATTATCTTGATAATTGCCTCTGCTGGATTGGATCTGGCTTTTCCTTATCTTTCAAAGGTAGCCATAGACGACTATATGAATGCAGATCATACCTACTCGGTTGAATTATCTAACGGTAGCCCTATTATCAATAATGACCCGCAGGGAGCTTTTCACTTGAAACAGTTAGAAGATGGAAGTTATATACTCACTGACGGTGAGAATAGCTATAACGTAAGCCCCGAGAAGTTGAAGGAGCTTCGTGTCTCGGATTTAAATGGACTCACAAAGATCGTGATTTACATGCTTCTTATCCTCATAGCAATGTTCGTGGCTGTTTATCTTCAAGTTTACATTACCAACTATATGGGCCAGAAAATAACACATAACATAAGGATGGATTTGTTCAAGCATATTACAAGATTACCCATGCGCTATTTTGATACCACACCAAGTGGACGATTGTCCACTAGAGTTGCCAACGACACAAAAAACCTTGCTGAATTTTTTAGTAGCGTTATAACATCACTGGTTAAAGATGTAGTTTTACTGGTGGGGATCGTTGTAGTCATGCTTAAAATGTCAATTTATCTTGGTACCATATCATTGCTCATCCTTCCGCTTATACTGGTTAGTACGTTGGTGTTCAGGTATTTTGACCGTATCGCGTATAGAAAAGTTAGAACACGGCTTGCAATAATAAATGCTTTCCTGGCTGA
>NZ_CEYIHJ010000232.1:0-2200 GCF_982836095.1 Kosmotoga sp. | reverse complement strand
AGTAGATGGTCTGTGGAAAATACAAAAGATGAACGTCTATAACGAAGAGAGAATAAAATAGTATGGTGAACATCAAAGAGCTGGTCTTTAGCTATCCTAAAAGCGATTTTGAGATAAGTATTCCCTTTTTAACTGTCAAAGAGGGTGAAAGCCTTGCCATAACCGGACCAAGCGGTTCAGGAAAGACGACTCTTTTAAATCTGATCTCAGGTATCCTTCAGAGCCAAAGTGGTGAGATACACATAGACAAGAACAGCATATCGAAGATGAAAGAAGATGAATGCAGAGCATATCGAATTTCGCAGATCGGCATGCTTTTTCAAGGCTTTGAGCTGCAAATGGCGTATAGAAATCCTCAGAACAATAGCTTCGGAGAAGGCAAATTGCCTTTGCCATCTGGAACCACTTTTTCCACTCGATAAAACAACTCTCTCGAGACACATAAAAGCGCTGGTTCGTGCTGGATTACTGCTTCAAAACAAAAAAGGCGTAATCGTTGAATTGAAAATAAGTAGCCCTGATGTGCTTAAAATAATCTCATTAGCAACGAAGATAGCCAAAAAGGGATAAAACAAAAGGGCTTTGCAGCCCTTTTGCTATATCTTTGAAACCTCCATTTCCATTATAACCGCCCTTGATGGTCCCAAACTTGTCAAGTTATCCTTGCCAACACCTATGAAGTCTTTCCCAAACATATCGAAGAGGTTTGAAGATATGTTCAGCTCGGGTAATCTACCAATAAACTTTTTGCCATCAAAAAGAAATGGCAGCTGTACAGGGGTGGCAAAATTTCCATCCGGTGTGAAATCACCACCGCTTGCAACAAGGACGAAAATTCCTTTCCGGCCTTCAAGAAGCTCTTCAAGAGTTTTATCAGATTCCTTCAAGCTGAATGGATATGCCGCTACATCAGGAACTGAATCATATTCGCCCCCCGCAGCGCCTGTATGCGGAAGATTGAACAGCTTTGCCGTTTTCTTGTTTGTGTAAGGTGAGCGCAGGATACCATTTTCTATTAGTGGATAGCGAAATTCTGGAGTCACAGTTCCTTCAAGATCAAAGAAAGAACCATAAAAACCGTCTGCATGATTGCGGGTTTGGTATAACGTGAAGCTTTCGTCAAAAAGCTTTTGCCCGATTTTCCCGGAAAGCAAAGAACCACCGGTAGCAAAAATCAAGCCGTGTAAATCTCTGTACAGCTTCATCAAATATATAGAATCTGACTGTAGAAAAACCACAGGATATCTTCCCGGGTTAAATTCTTCTATGCTATTCTTAAAGGCTTCGCAGATTTCATTGGTCAGCTTCAGGAATTCCTTCCTGTCATATTTTAAACCACTATAGCCAACCATGCCGTCGAAAATATTACCTGAACCCTTCCGCTTAAAAATAAGACCAATGTTCAAAGAAGTTCCACTGTGAAAGAGATTTAACCCCAGATTGTTCTTAATAGAATTCTCTGTAGTTGTTAGAGTAGCCTTGTTGCTAAAAATGAAATCAGGCTGTTCCTTCGATATTTCCACAAGCAGTTCTTCAATTTCGTTGACAAATTCGTTTTCATCGTTAAAATCAGCATGATATACGATGTTCATTTCCAGATCAGAAGTGGGCTCAACTGGATATTGAATATTAAAATCAAGTGCCTTAACGGCCCTTTCGGTAAGCTCTTCCTCGTCAATTTTGCCAAGACCACCTGCAACACCCAGTTTATTTTCCGAATAGACTCTTATCGCAGTTTTTGTAATATCCTTTCTTCTCACAGACTCTACCCGGTTGTTCTCGATATTTACCGCGAGTTGAGAGGTTTTTTCAACATACTTCTCTTTTATCATCAATCTCCCCCCTATCTTACGTTTAAGCTCTTGACGCGGACGTATGGACCACCAAACCCTACGGGAAGTGGAAATTGTTCGAATTTTCCACAGCCTCCCAACGCAAATTCCAGAATCTTCACGTCCTTTGTCAATCCATCGATTTCGTTAAGTGTCTCGAAGACATTTCCCGAGACCACGGAGATTTTTACAGGCTCTGCAACTTTTCCATTTCTTATCATATACGCCATTGATGGGGCAAGTGTGAAAGTCGACATTCCCGACCCATGTTTCAGGGTTTCGATTAGAACTCCTTCATCTATTTCCGAAATTAGCTCTTCAAAACTTTTATCTCCACCCTTTATGTATGTCGTTGTCATCCGTACAAT
>NZ_CEYIHJ010000231.1:258-2206 GCF_982836095.1 Kosmotoga sp. | reverse complement strand
AAAACTTCCTCTGTGCCCGGGCCGTAAGAAACATAACTCACAGAAAGCTCCGTTTCTTCCTCAATAAGCTTTATATAATCTTCAAATTCTTTGTCCTTGACTGAATTCCAACCTCTCACCGTTCGATAAACAGGCTTTGCCTTGAACAGATCCCGCGAAACAACTGGGGTTCTCCTTTCTGCTCCATCGATCTCATAAGCAACGCAAACCTTTATTTCATCTAACCCATTCAGTACATCGCCCTTGGTTACGATCAAATGCGTAAGGGCAGATCGTGCTTTCGCATACCTTATAGCTGGCAAATCGAGCCACCCAACTCTTCTCGGGCGGCCAGTGGTAGCACCGAATTCAGCGCCACGTTCTCGAATAATATCAGCAATAGAAGCATGCTCTTCAGTAGGAAAAACGCCACTCCCGACTCTGGTAGTGTAAGCTTTGATTACGCCAAAAACTCCATCGAGTTCGGCAGTTGAAAAGCCAGCGGAAATAACCCCATGAGCGGTGCAGGTCGAGGAAGTTACAAAAGGGTAAGTGCCAAAATCCAGATCCAGCATTACACCCTGCGCCCCCTCAAAGAGAAGGGAATTTTCTTTAAAGTTCGCCATCAGTTCTATAGAACTTGCTAAATTCACTCCCAGCTTCAGGAGCTTGTCCCGCAAGTCTATAAGGTAGTCGAAAATCTCTTTAGGATTCATGCTGAATTTATCACGGAATAGTGCTATTTTTAGCGTGTAAAGCTCCTCAAGTTTTTCAAATAATGTACCTTCATCTTGCAGCATGTAAATTTTCAAGCCTTCGCGAGAGACCTTGTCAGTGTATGTGGGTCCGATTCCCTTTCCTGTTGTGCCAATAGGCTTTTTTCGCATATTCTCCAGGAGTAGGTCCT
This sequence comes from Kosmotoga sp., assembly GCF_982836095.1. Taxonomy (NCBI): domain Bacteria; kingdom Thermotogati; phylum Thermotogota; class Thermotogae; order Kosmotogales; family Kosmotogaceae; genus Kosmotoga; species Kosmotoga sp. Next base: position 1,320 of record NZ_CEYIHJ010000231.1, on the reverse strand, counting down.
GTTCCCTATGCCAGGGAAGAGTAATGAAAGCCTCAGGGTCTATATAAAACCGTTTCCCTATCCCCGGAAAATCAGATTCCATCTTTTCGACTTCTTTTAACATCTCTTCCAGGTCTATAACCATACCGCTGCTTAGAAAGCCTTTAGAATCCGAATGAGGATCAATAGATGGCAATAAATGATTTACATACTTCTTCCCTTTTATATAAATGGTATGTCCCGCATTTGCTCCACCTGAAAAGCGTATGATCCATTTGTAATCGCGAGCAAAATAATTCACGATCTTTCCCTTTCCTTCATCGCCCCATTGTGCACCTATCACAGCAATACGCTTCATTCCATTCTCTCCTTTCAAATCTTTCAAAGGCCAAATCTCTGGTATATTTTTTCCACATTCCGCAAATAATAAGATGGATTGAAAAGTTCTGAGATCTCCTGTGTTTTCAAATATTCGGAAATTGTGGGATCTTCCAAAACTACCTTCTTGAAATCTATTCCTTCATGCCACGTCCTGTCCGACAATTTCTGGACTAATTTATACGCTTTTTCACGGCTCATACCGTGTTCAACCAAAGCAAGCATTACACGTTGCGAGAATACAAGATTTTTCGAGCAAGAGAAGTTTGCAAGCATTCTCTCAGGATAAATTACGAGGTTTTTCACTAAATAACTGGCTTTTTTTAACATGTAGTAGATGAGCATTGTCGCATCGGGAAAAACGATCCTCTCCGTGGAGGAATGGGAGATATCCCTTTCGTGCCAGAGGGCTATGTTTTCATATCCCACCTGTGCATAACTTCTTAAAAGCCTTGCCATTCCGCTGAGCCTTTCTGAGAGAATAGGGTTCTTCTTGTGAGGCATAGCGGAAGATCCCCTTTGTTTTTCCTTAAAGGGCTCCTGAACTTCGAGCACTTCTGTTTTCTGAAGATGTCTGATTTCCACGGCAAGGCGTTCAATGCCCGAGCCAATTAGAGCAAGCGCACTTAGGAACTCGGCGTGTATATCCCTGGGGATAATTTGTATGCGGCGAATTTTTTGTAAGAGTTCTTTAGGGATCATGGG
>NZ_CEYIHJ010000231.1:0-248 GCF_982836095.1 Kosmotoga sp. | reverse complement strand
TCCCACAGCACCACTGAGTTTACCAACAGCCAATCTGTCAAGGCAGTTAATGAGCCTATCATGATTTCGTTCAGCTTCAGCAAGAAAAGAGAGGATTTTTAGGCCAAAGGAAGTGGGTTCTGCATGGACCCCATGAGTTCTTCCCATGATGACAGTTTTTTTGTGCATTAGCGCCTGCTCTTTCAGAACAGCGATAAATTCTTTCAGCGCTTCTAAAATATACTTGCAGGCTTCAACAAGTGCAAGTG
>NZ_CEYIHJ010000230.1:0-2219 GCF_982836095.1 Kosmotoga sp. | reverse complement strand
GTAGTTCAAGGCAACCGCGAAGCGGTTCATGGCAACTTCGTTAGAAGTTCAAAGCGTAAGCAGTTCATAGCGGGTTTTGGCTGGTAAGAGCCGAGTTACGAGTCAGGAGTCACGAGAGAGAACATCTAAACCCCAACAACCAAACCCTAAACCCGTCCCTTGATGCCCTAGACTCCATTCCTTAGTCGATTGCGCTAGTAGTTCAAGGCAACCGCGAAGCGGTTCATGGCAACTTCGTTAGAAGTTCAAAGCAACTGCGTAAGCAGTTCATAGCGGGTTTTGGCTGGTAAGAACCGAGTCACGTGATTCGAGTCGCGAGAGAGAGAACATCAAACCCCAACAACTAAACCCTAGACCCTGCTCTTAAGAGGTGATCAAATGAATGGATTGGTCCTTGCTGCTGGAGGTGTAAAGGGATTTGCACACATAGCTGTGCTGAGACTGCTGCAAGAGGAAAACATTGATATAGATATTGTCACCGGGTCATCTGCCGGGGCAATCGTTGCGGCGCTGTATGCACTTTACAAAGATTGGGAGAAAGTGCTAGAAGAATTTTCTGCTGCTGTAGATGACCAATTACCTGCCATGAAGAAATACCTGAAGAAGATAGAAGGGCCAAATATCTGGAGCATTATTTACAGGTCGCTTATATCTCTTGAGGAATATTATCCTTTTTTCAGGATTTTGTTTGGCAAAAAGAGGTTTTCAGATTGCAAAATCCCCCTTGGCGTAGTGGTTTTTGATACCGTATCATTGGAATCCATGCTGATAACAGAGGGATATCTTGTTGAAGCAGTGATGGCAAGCTCTTCAGTTCCTGGTGTTTTCAGCCCGGTGTGGCTGGGAGGGACCCAGACCCTTGATGGTGGTGTATTAAGGCCGGTCCCGGTTGATGAAGCTCGCACGCTTGGTGCAGATTATGTCATAGCAAGCAACTTTGAGAAAGAAACTCCAAAAAAGCCCCAGGATCAAATGGAATTGCTCTTGTTTTTAGATGCCTGGAAAGAAAGATACATAAAATCTAAAGAGTTGGAAAAGGCTGATATTGTGTTCAACCACAGGATAAATTATCCATGGTATGCCTTTGAAAAATACAGAGAAATTTTTGAAGAAAGCTGGTTTGTACTTTGTAAAAGGAGGGAAAGAAATGAAATTGTCTTTCGGCGGTGATTCGATATTTTATCTTTCCCTACCCGGGGCTATAAAGGCAATAAACGAGTCTTCGATCAAGCTGGATGAAATCCATTGTGTAGGCTTCTCTTGTATTCCCCTTTTTTTCTCTGAATACTATAAATCTGAAGACAGGGCCTTTTCCGTTGTGAGAAACATCTGGAAAGATGTTCGCAAAACCTTTCAACACCTGGATGATAACAGACTTTTGAAGACAGTAGATCTTTTAAAAACGCTTTATAGGCTTGGTAGGCCTATGCATGGTATAACACCCATAAGAGTTTTGGAGGATTTTGTAGATAAATACTTCCCGGATATAACCACTGATAAAGTTCCGCGATTAAAGATACACGCCTTCAATTTAGAAAAAGGCGATGATAAGATAATCCACGGTAACCTTAGAGAAGCGATGAAAATGACACTTGCTTTTCCAATTCATTTTGGGGCGTATAACAACCATGTGTCCGGGGCAAACGTATGTGGAGTTCACGAAGCAGATATGCTGTTTTTGTTAAATATGGCTCAAAAACCGATTCCAAGAAATGCCTTTGATTACATGATGCTCTCAACCATTTCGAGAACGTATGAAATTACACGTTATCACAAAGAGAAAGCCAGATATGTTATTCAATTCAACGAAACGAATTCAGAACCTGACCATTTGGTTCCCCAACTATATCAAAAGACCAGGAAAAAGCTGAAGGAATTCGGACTGTTTTAAAGTAAGAAATGATTTGCCTCATATATACATCAGCTTAGAACAGTAGTTTAAAAACAACATGGCATTTGCGCCATTTTGCTCTGCTTCAATGTACTTCGTTATTTCCAATCCGGCGATAGATCTACATAAGATTTTCAATATGTGAAAGTTTCCCGAATGAAAAATATTCAAAAAGCTAATGAAAATGCGAGTATATAATTGATATAGAATCCACATAGAGATTTGCTGCTTGAAATATAAATCCAGACATGGCCTTGACAGTCCGAATAAGCGAGAAATGCGTTTTATGAACGTTGAAAATCTCCGGAGGAAAATATCATGAATAAAT
>NZ_CEYIHJ010000229.1:0-2219 GCF_982836095.1 Kosmotoga sp. | reverse complement strand
CTAGGTGATTATGGAAAACTTCTTGGTGATTCTCTTAGAAAGTGTGTCGATGATGGCGACCTTGGTTATGATACACCAAGCCGGAAACCCTCCCAAGAAGAGCGTGTTATAAGTGCTGAGAATTCTCTTAAGAAAATAGAGTGTCGCTGTACTCCTGATGGAGTAGAGTATTATGTTAATACTACAAACCTTGCACAAGAAGGAGCTAAGCTGCGAATAACAGAGAGCCAAGCAAAGAGCATAATGGAGAGATATAATGGGGGAACGAAGTTTACTCGACGGACCGGAGAATGAAGAAAGGCATGGCAGTACCCGAAGCAAAGCGAGAAAATGCTACTTTTGTGGTGCGATGACAATCAGATTTGCTGAGCACTGGTTGTTTTGCCCGCAATGTGCTGCAATATATACACATATGTTCATATGGGAGACATTCTGCGATCATATTAAAGACAACATGCCAGTCGTAAGAAGCGAATGTTGGTTCAAAAAGGATCGTGAGAAAAAAGCTTACATTAAAGAAACCAACAATGGCCGGCACTGCTCAAAATGTGGTAAACCAGTTGAAGCAGATGGTTGGTAGAAAGGAGTATATTATGGGCAATTTTTATAAAGGAGGTGCCTAAATGAATAAAACGGTGATTACTACATTGCTGGCAGTATTACTACTAGCAAACCCATGTTCAGCTTTCTTTGACCAAATCGGGATGTCTATATCGGTGGGAGGGTTATCTGATCATTCTGTTGGTCATTCAGACTCTAGTCATGATTTCTATTGGCATAGCGTCGGATTGTTTGGTCAACGTAATTTTACTTCTAAATGGTATGGAGATTTTGAAAGCGACGTGGGGTATATGTATTGGATAGGCAAAAATGGAGAAAAAGGTGATCATGCTTTATCATTAGAAACAAGACTCATAATCATGAGGAATGTTTGGAAGCATTTACATTTAGGTGTAGGTGGAGGTTTATGTCTATTATCCGACTCACATAACCACCCAGGGCTAGGTGAGAATGGCTTATATGGCTTGATTACAGCAAAAGCCCGAATTCCTTTTGATAAAGGCTACGGATTAGACATAGAAGCTGATCATATATCCGGTGTAGTAGACGAAGATTCGGGAAGGAATGTGATCAAAGCCCGAATTTATTTTGCGTTCTAATTTGATCTGTTAGCGTCAAAAATGTAGGAGGATTTATCTATGAACAAAAGAAAACGTACTATAAAAAACATCAATGCTGAGATCGAATATATTATTTATTTTCTGAACGTTAAGCATTTAAGCAAAGAAAAAGAAGAACTTGAGGAACGATTAAGAATTTTGGAGAAAGAAATGCTCGAAAAAGGCGGAATAAACTTAATAGTAAACAACAGCTCTGCAATAACTCACATTGCAAAGGCTGGAAAAGCGTCATGTGGAGCAAATATAAATAACAGTTATATGAGAGTTGGTATTAAACCCACATGTCAACGATGCCTTCAACAATACTTGCGTTATTAAGGAGAACTTCACCAAACGATATCACAAAGACAAAAGGAGAAAATAAAAAATGTCTATGATATTTCAGAATAAGGAAATATTCCAGAATAGGGACGAAAAGTGGTATTTTTTGAATGAGACTCGATCAGATAAGATAGGCCCTTATGATACTGAGGCGGAGTGTAGAAAAAAGTTAAAAGAATACATAAATTACCTTGATAAGAAAGATAATAAGATGAAAAGTAGAAGCGAAAAACTTGACAGTGGTAAAAACTAACCAGCCAGCGCAGCCAACCGAAAAACTCGGCAGCTGACTAGGGCGTTAGCCAGGAAAGAGAACAAACCTGTTGGATTTATGCGAGAAAAGCTGGAGGAGAAAATGAGCAAAAAACTCACAAAAAAGATTAACAGCGAAACCAAGACCTTTTGGGATTCAACCAGAGACGCCCGTGTAAAAGTTGAACAATGGCCAAGCTGGAAACGCAATTTAAAGGTTACGCAGTTCTCAAAGGCAGAAAAAGAAAAGCCACACAAGGCAAACTGTATAGGACGACTAACAAGATAATTAAATCCGATCTCATAAATCCGGCGGGTTATCACCATATTAACCATAAAAATAGTAATACCGCTTCTGATGACTCGCCAGACGATTGGGGGTGGAAACCGGACGCACTGTTGCGGGAACCGTGGGATGGGTGCAAGAGCTATGGGTTTACTAAAGAACAATGTGTTAGTACTGAT
>NZ_CEYIHJ010000228.1:0-2225 GCF_982836095.1 Kosmotoga sp. | reverse complement strand
AACCCAATGCCTTTTTAGAAAAGTCTTTAATTAGATCCACAAGTGATATTAAAGTGTACAAAAAACCCATCGAAATCGCTGAAACGCCTACAGTAAAACCTGGCAAGGCCTTTGAGCTTTTGCTGAACAGCAGTGGGATATTTGACATATGGCTTATCGCAGATTTTGGCGGAAGAATCGTTACCAAGAACCTCACAATTCATGAAGGCACAAATTCCATTTATCTTGAAGTTCCTGAAGACTTCGGATTTGGAAGTTTTCCAGTCACCATAGTAACAATGGATAAATCAAAAACAATGACCCTCAAAAAGAGCATCGAAGTCAAAGACTATTATAAAGATCACAAAATAACCATAACATCAGAGAAAAGATATACCCCGGGTCAGGAGGCAACATTAAAAGTTAAAGTAACTGACAACAACGACAACCCACTTGAAACAACCGTTACTCTCGCTGTTATTTCCCGTGCCCTTCTGGAACTTTTCGAAAAAGGAGAAGATACCTGGCTGGAAACCTATTCTTCCGGATTTAAAATCGGTCCTGTTACACACAGACTACTCGATCTTGACAAATACAACGACGATATGTACCCTTCAATAGCTAATCTCATCAACTACACATTGGACTATTACACTGCAGCGGAATCTAAAATTCCAGTAACCTTAGGAATGAAAACGGGAGAAATAGCAGATGTGGTAAGCGAAGCCCCTTTACCCCCTTCCGTGGAATACAGGAAAAAATTCAGCGATACCGCCCTTTGGTCAATATTATTCACAAACAAAGAGGGTGAAGCGACTGTGACTTTTACCCTTCCAGATGACCTTGACAGCTGGGTTATCAGAGGGCTTTCCTCCACAAAAAAAGGTGGTTTCTCTTACACGACTTCCAGTTTTGAAACCTGGAAACCTCTTACTTTAACAAGCTTCTTACCCGAATTCCTGATTTCGGGCGACGAGGTTCTGGCTACTTACGTGGTAACCAACTACACCAACAAGCCCCTTCAGTTGAATTACCTGTTCAAGCAAAACGAAGAGCCCAGTGCGGGAAGCTTCGAGCTGCTTTCCGGAGATTCAACAGCTCTTTCTTTCAGGTTCAAGGTAAAGGAACTATCTGCTATTGAAGAAGACGAAGAGCTCAAACTCTCTCTCGCTGTTTACAACGACGAGATAAACGATGCTGTGGAGAACTCGATACCAATAAAACCCCGTTTTATATATTCAGAGAGTAGAAAAAATATTTTCTTAACAGGGGAAATGGATTTTGTTGTCCCAGAAGATACCTATGGAACCCTTATAATAAACGACTCAATAGGAAGATTGCTCTTTGAAGGCATAAAATATCTGGTGACTTACCCCCATGGCTGTGTGGAGCAAACAATGAGCCGTGTTATGCCACTCATAGCTGCCAGGGACTTGCTTGAGTATGCCAGCGAAAGCTTAAAAAGCAAAACCAACGAATACCTAAAAGCCGGAATTGAAAGACTGTACGGCTACCAGCATTATGACGGCGGCTGGGGTTGGTGGAAGAATGACAGTTCCAACGACTTCATGACAGCGTATGTAATGTACGGTTTCTATCATGCTCAGAAAGCTGGAATGGAGATCAGCAGAAGCGTTCTTGAAAGAGGAATAAATTATCTCTCACATCATCGATCAAATCCAATGGTAAATTATGTATATTCACTTTACAGCAACGTATTTGGATACACTTTCAAGATGCCGGATAGCCGAATCGAAGATTTCAAAAACAGCAATACAGCTTCTAAAGTGTTGTTAGCTCTTACATTCTGTGAAATGGGCAAAACAACAGAAGCTTCGGAAATCCTGAATCAAATACTTGTTGAATATGATCTGGATAACCCGAACTTCACCAGTTTCCACCATCTAATCGATGACGATATAATCATGTCACTATTGCTCGAAGCATCGATAAAAGCAAGGTTAGATGAAAAAGTCATTTCAGATCTTGCCAGCAAACTTTTGGAAAGAAACATAGGTGGAAGATGGCGAAGAACCGTATCAACAAGTATCGCTACTTTAATACTCAACAATATCGCCGATAAACTCAGCAAGGACATAACGGTAACCATAAAGGGCGACGGAATTGACCTTCAGTTAACCCCTGATAAACCAAATTCTCTTGAAATAAGTTCCGGTACATATCACATATCATCATCCAAACCTGTCTGGATAAGCTTTTCCGGAAAAAGCTATACTCCCGCAGAA
>NZ_CEYIHJ010000227.1:0-2237 GCF_982836095.1 Kosmotoga sp. | reverse complement strand
TTTGATGCGGTATAAACAAGTTTTCCATAATAAGCCCCTTCTTCCGCATCAGCCAGTACTTTGAAGGTTAAAACAGTCTTTGACGACTTTCCAGGTGAAAGCAAGAATTCCTCTTTTCCCCTGAGGGTTGTCCATGGCAGAAGCGAATTCTTGAAATTGCTTCTTATATCTGAGAGCTTTACGCTCACATCCACAGGTTCCCCACCTTTGTTGGTGACACTCACAAGTTCGGTTTTTACGCTTCTTGGTTTCAAATGAAGGCTAATATACGGCTTTCCAAAAAGAAGATATAACTCTTTGGGTTCCGGGAGTTTAAAGAGTTCGCGATCAATCTGGAAGGATTTGGTGACTATTCTCTGCCTATCACCGTAATTTACATATAAATGGACTTTATATTTGCCTGAGGAAAGGATTTTTGAAACCTTTGCACTGAAAATTACATTCGCATCAGGTACCAGCCACGTTTGAGCAATTCCCCTGTTCAATGATTGCCCGGTATTAAGGTGCACCTTTTCCACAGTTCGACCATTTGGATCTCGTATTGCCGCACCTATACTGGCAAAATAATCCAGTAAGGAGTTATTGTGGAATTTAACAGTAACAACAGGTTCTTTGTTTTCATCGGGCACAATATCGAAATCCTCGATTTCATAGGTTTGCCTTAACCCTGGAGCCGATACTCTGAGGACTATGAGTATGGCAAAGCGTATTTTGATGGTTATGCCTGTAACTGCTCCTTCTTCTTCGGGTTCGACCATTATTACCGAGACATAGGTTCCCCTAGCTGTATATGGAATTTTTACTTCTACCGCTATGTTAGCGGAAGAATATGCCCTCAGAAAGACAGTATTGGGGAAAGCGAACCAATTCAATACAGAATCTCTTGAATCTTCATATTCAACAAATTCCTGTTTCCCATCTTCACGCTGTGTGTATTTTAGAAGTTTTAGACTGATTTTTTGGTCGACCTCTGAAGAGATTTTAAGTGGTATCAAAATCTTATCGCCGGGGTTGACCTCTTTTTGAAAAGCCAAAGGCTGTACTTCCAACGAAAAAGCAACAGAAGTACCCAACAAAAAAACTAAAGAAATTATAAAAAACAATCGTGACATATAATAATGCCCCCTTTTCTAAAAAAGACCCTACATCAAAATTATATTATTCTTTGCGATAATATCTTTTTCTTTTTTAGAGTCTCGAAAAAAACGAATATCAGCCATACTCAGCTTTCATTGAAGGCTGTATCAAATATGGTTATTTTTTTATAAATTTTTTAGTTTTAAAAAAAATGCCCGGCAAGGCCGGGCGAAGCTATATCATAAGGAAGTGTCACATGCTGTCATCGTAACCAACAATGGTAACAGCATGGTTGATAGTTGTCTGCTTGTAGTTATCAACATCCCAGACGTCGTTGTTTTTCAAGGATGAGAACCTATAGGCATCAACTCCTACGGAAACTACATATCCCTGGGCAATTAAGCTTTTGAGTGTTTCAATATCGCTATCGTCACTTATAGTCATATAGTATATCTTTGCATTGGTGTTTCTATGCATTGGAGCTTCTCTCCAGGCAGCTTCTGATGGCCAGCTGTAATGATCACTGGAACTGTACGGCATAGTTTTCCATGATGCGATTCCCATCTGGGATATGACTTTGATGTTGTCTGAGAAATAAGAACCTGCGTCTATCCCGTTGTTTATCTGATGATAGAGAAAATCAGGGCTCATGACCTTGTCAAGGTGAGCACTGTCAATACCGCTGTAACTGTAACGTGCGCTTGAAAGGTCCCAACCGTTAGCCGCAGCTTCATAGTAGGTACTAATGTAATAACCGATAGACCATGATGTACAGGAACCTTCACTTCCCTGGTTGCCAATCGGTGGGAAGTATATTTCTTGAGAATGGTCAACGACTGAAGGAAGAGCAGTTGCTGTTGGCATTTTGATACCGGTTATGACCTGGGCTGTTTTCATGATTTCTCTCCACTGTTCTTCGGTAGGTGGAATATATCCGGTACCATGGCCGTCTATTACCACATTGTAGTTCTCTTCACCTCTGTAAACACCAAAGCTCTCTTTCAGATCTGTGAGATTCTGCTCCGTTATCTTAGCAGTTTTTAGTTGCGCATCCAGAGAATTTGATGACAGTGCTTCAACACTTGCGGCACTCACGCCTGGAATGGTGACATGGGTGTATTTGCCGTTACTGGTGCCCACAGGTAGTCCACTGGCCTCGT
>NZ_CEYIHJ010000226.1:0-2259 GCF_982836095.1 Kosmotoga sp. | reverse complement strand
ATGTAACTAAATACTAGTTATCTTCTGAATTATCCAAAATATAATACCTAAAACGATAGTACTTATAATAGCGACTGCAATAGTTCCTACTTCCATATCCATTATACACCACCTACTGCTTCTGCTATTGACCACATAGGTAAAAAAGGCCCTGAAAAGAAAGAGAATCCCCAGAACGATGGACACCGTAATAAGTCCTCTCAAATCTCGCTGAGGAATATATTGATCCAGCGCTTTTTTAGTAAAACTCGGAAAAAATAGATCTATTCCAGCAATTAAAAAAGCGCATACCATGTCAATTGTGAAGAGGAACAAATGAGGTCTGTAATATGCGACAAATCGCTTCAACATGAAAAAATCCCCCTAAGCGGTCTTATTAAAATAATACCTTTCCCGCCAAGTAATGTCAAGGTTCGGAAAGCGAACTTTTTATTGTGGTAGAAAATAGCATTATATATTTTGCTTCTGATTTTGGAAATGGTTTTCACAAATATGATTTAGAATCCAGGAAGTGAAGAAAATTCCACTAAAATGGAACTACATCCGTTCAACCCATCCTCAGCAATATTTTCAATGAGCCTTTCGTTGCTTCAAAAGCTCTTTGGTATTCTTCAAACGGGAAAATTCCGCTTATCATTCCTTCAAGCTTTTCATGCTGGCTTTTCAAAAACGCGATCGCTGGCTCAAAGGGACCGCAGCGCGAACCTACAATGTTCAGCTCTTTGACCACTACCGGGGACAGATTCAAGTTCTCTCCAGAAGCGAAGGTGCTTTTCAGCACAAGCGTTCCTGTGGGTGCTGTGAGGTCAATAGCGGAAGTGAACCCTTTGGCATTTCCCGTTGCCTCCACTACAACATCGAAAGAGTTCTCCAAGCCTTTTAGTTCAGAAGGCAAAAGTGTTTCAACTTCAGGAATTACCTCTTTTGCCCTTTCGGGGTGTTTGCCTATTAAGACATGATGGATTCCACTATATTGCAGCACAATGCTAATCAACAGCCCGAGCTTCCCGTCTCCTATCACACAAACCCTGTCAGTGGGCTTTATATGAGCCTGTTCCAGCACTTGAAAGGCAGCGGCTAGTGGTTCGACAAGAGTAGCAATGGTATTGGGGATTTCATCCGGGACAGGATGCAGGTTTTCAACAGGGAACTTCATATATTCCGCGAAAGCACCGTCATAGTTGTTTATCCCCAGAGTTCTTATATTTCGGCAATGCTTTCGCTTACCCGCCCGGCACAGGTCACATTGACCACATGCTATGTTTATTTCACCCACTACACGCTTTCCAACCAGAGATTTGTTTTCAGGCGCTTTGACAACTTCCCCCACAAATTCATGGCCCGGTATTCCCGTAAATCCCATGTATCCTTTTAGAATCTCCAAATCCGTATTACAGATGCCCGTGTAATAAACTTTTATCAGCGATTCTCCTTTTGTTATTTCAGGAATCGGTACATTCTTCAATACAAGCGAGTCACCATCATAATAAAGGGCTTTCAACTTATCTCACCCTTTCAAGAGATTGCTTGATATCCGCAATGATGTCATCCGGGTGTTCAAGGCCAGCTGATATTCTGATTGTTTTCTTCAAAAATCCGAATTTTTTGAGTTCTTCTTCAAGGTAATCGCGGTGAGTCATAAGGGCGGGGATTTCGACAAGAGTTTCTGCATCACCGAGGCTTACAGCGAGTTTCAGAAGCTTTAAATTTTCCACAAAAGCTTTAGCGGTTTCAAGGTCTCCTTTAAGCTCGAAACTCACAATTCCTCCGAAATCCTTCATCTGCCTTTTGGCTATTTCATGACCGGGGTGGGTTTCCATGCCCGGATACATTACTCTTTCAACAAGGGGATTTTCTGCAAGAAAATTAGCTATTTTCATGGCATTGCTCGAATGTCTCTCCATCCTGAGTGAAAGCGTTTTAAGCCCCCGGAGTAAAAGCCAGGCGTTAAAAGGGCTCATAACTCCTCCAAGTTCACACATATAGCCAAATTTCAGCTTATATATATAATCCTGGTTTTTGGATACCGCGACCCCACCTACCGCATCGCCATGCCCGGAAATATATTTAGTCGCACTGTGCACCACAACATCTACACCAAGCTCCAGTGGTCTTTGCAAATAGGGAGTCGCAAAGGTGTTATCCACCACCACTTTAATGCCGGCTTCGGCTGCGATTTTAGCGACAGCTTCAAGATCTATGATCTCCATAGAAGGATTTGTTGGGGTTTCAAAATATAAGACCTTTGTCTTTTCCCCA
>NZ_CEYIHJ010000225.1:0-2265 GCF_982836095.1 Kosmotoga sp. | reverse complement strand
AATAGATCCATGATATTCCCTCCGTTTGCTTTGGTATGCTAACTATCTTGATTTTACCAGAAAGAAGAATGAACTCAATGAGCTTTTAGAAATAATTTTGAAACTGTTACGAGAAGCAATATACCCAAGACAGCAAAAACAACATTCACAAAGAAAAATTCATTTTTGCTCAGTTCAATTATTCCCATTGCCCCACGTACGAGTCTGACCGTATAGGTAACAGGCAAAAACATTGAAAGCTTTTTCATGAATTCTGGAAGGAAAGCTATGGGGAAATAGACTCCTGAGGCAAAAGTCATCACTATAAAAAGCACACTTCCGGCACTTTGGGCACTTTGGGGTTCCTTGAAGATCAGAACAAGAAGCAGTCCCAGAGCCATCATTCCCATAGTGGAACAAATTACGACAATAAGGAGGGGAACAAATTCAGGTACTATCTTCGAAGCAAACAGCAGCTTATTCACTAACATTATGATAAAGACTGAAAATACACTTACGATAAATCTTGTTAGTGTACTCCCAATGATAAATGCTATTGGACTCATGGGAGTAGCCCGAAGACGGTTCAAGATTCCTCTTTTTCTGTACCTACCAAAAATTGAAATGACGGCAAACATACCCGATGAAAGGATGGATATACCTATTACACCCGACATTATGTAATCAGATTCTGTGGTGATAAAAGATCCCGAAGATACAGGGATTTTTTTTAGATCTATTATTTTCTTAACACCATTTAACTTACCTTCAATGGCTGAAACTATGGCACTTATTGCAGTGTTTATCTCACCTTCAAGCGCTGGGTTTCCCTCTTTTATGGTAAATTTGATTTTTTCGTCGTGAAAATACACTGCCAGTTCAATTTCGTTGTTTTCCAGGGCTTTTAGCGTTCCATCAACAGAGTTATAAGTTTTTAGTTCAAAACCTTTCAAGTTTTTCATTGTACTGGCAATTGAATCATCTTGAGAGAAAAACCCCACTCTGAGGGCAGAGGCGCTTTCCTGGCCACCAAATAGAAATCCAAACATCACAAGAAATAAAATTGGAAAGCCAAGGCTAAAGAAAAACTCCAATTTATTCCTGAACGATTCTTTGAAAAACGCTGCGAAAATTACAAGGGTCTGCTTTATTTTATTCATATGCCATCACCTTTTTGAAATTAAAGCTGAAAATGATAGTTGCACCAGTGGCCCAGAGTATAGGTACAAGAAGCAACATATAATTTGACATGTCACTAAATTTGTATCCGAGAACACGTCGCATGAGCTCCACCAGATAAGTTGTTGGAATTGTGTGAATAATCACCTTCATAGCTGGAGGGGCATTTGTTATCGGGAAGTACAGACCGCCTAAAAACATCATAGTTTGAAAGAGAATCTGACTTATTGCAACAACAGCAGAAGCTTTTTTTACGAGCGAAGCTATCATAAGACCAAAGGGTAGCATTGTAACCAAAGAAAAGAAAAAAGCCCCGATGAATTTCAACGAAAGTATTTTATTGTCAACTGGATAAAAACTCAACGCAACGATGTAAAGCAAAACTACCCCAAGAATATTCATGCTTACTGCTTTCAGAATGTTTGCTATCAGGTACTGCAACGGTGAAATAGGGGTGCTATATAGCTTTCTGTTTAGCCCTGAATCCCTTGAGAAAGTCAAAGTGTAAGGGCTATCCATAAGAGTTACTATCAAAACAGTCATGAGGAGAACACCCGGGAACAAAAAAGTAACATAACTGAATTCTTCGGCCTTCTCTGTTGTAAGGGAATTCTTAACGATTTCCACTGATGAGTAATCCGGATTTTTCCTTTTGGCAATTTCTAAATCTACCTGGTTAAAGACACTACTCATAATATCTGCGGCAATTTCAGAGCTTTGATTTCCTGGTATGTAGAACATCTCCAATTCCGATTTGATAACTGAAGTTTTCAACAATGTAGCTGCTGCAAGTTTTGAACTAGTCCCTTTTGGTATTCTCATTACCAACTCTATTGATCCCTTTTTCAGAGCATCTTTTGCTTCCTCAATCGTGGGGAATTCTCTGATTACAAAAGGTCCTTCTTCGCCAGATGTTGATTTAAGTACTTCATCGATTATCACACCAAGCCCTGTGAGTTTTTCATCCCTGACAACACCTATCTTAAAATTTATCCCGGCTTCTGAATCAAGGTTTCCAAAAATAGAGCTGAGAATGAAAAAGAGAATGATAGGAAAAAGAAGAGACCAAAAAAAAGATTCAAATTCTCGCAAATCACTTCTTAAGAA
>NZ_CEYIHJ010000224.1:0-2325 GCF_982836095.1 Kosmotoga sp. | reverse complement strand
CAAATATGCCCAAGGATAAATCGAATGATCGGATAAATGCACCAAGATGCTCCGTTGGAATCCAATCCTGAAATATTACATTGGAAAGTCCCCACTTTCGAGCCATACTTTCCATCTTTTCCCGAAGCTGCCCCGAACCTACCAGAAAAAAACGTATGTTCGGATCGTCCGTAAAATATCGAGCGGCCTCCAGTATTACATCAACACCGTGAAGGGGAATGTAGGTTCCGACGAAAAGAATTTTGAATATTTCGTGAGAAACGACCCGGGGTGCTTCAAAATCTTTATTATTTTTATTAATTGTAGGCCCCACAAATATCCTGAACACACTTTCAGGAGACAACCTATACTTCTCTGTGATGTACCGGTAGTGATCTTCCGTATCGATGAGGCATAAGTCAGCATATCGACAGCATGATCTTTCAAATTGGCGCAGCAATTGTGCAAACAGACCGTCCGATTTCAACAGCTCTCGATCCTCGATCAACATCTCATAAAGCGGAATAAAGACATCATAAACAAGGATGGCTTGCCTCTGGAAAAGAAAGCGCAGAAACCATGCCAGATGGATGTGAAAATAACCGGGATGCCCAACAATCACGGCATCCACATTGGGGGACCTTATGAACTTCCACGTCAAAGCTATAAAGCTCACGATCAAGCCAAGAAAAAAACGTGCGACCCCCAAAGGATTTTTGACTATATCCATTCTCCTCTGGAATGAACCGGCAAGTTCGAAATGGGTTTCGACTACATCTACACCATTGAGGCGCAGACCGCGAATCAGATTGTTATTTCGCGGATACTCGATTCCTTTTGAATAGATGCCGAAATAAAGAAATTTCATTGGAACAGCTCTGATTTTCTCATGTACTGACATACCACTTCTCGCAAAAATACTGGCTCAAGCTAAAGAGATATAAGCACGTATTATGTAAACATACTGTTAACAACTAACGTGTTCTTTTCAATGCTGCTAAAAAAAGTTCCTCTGTTGCCTTTCCCATGGCATTAACGGTAAAACATTTTGCAGCAGCTTTTCCCCCTTTGCTCAAACGGTAAGCGGTATTCGGGCTGGATGCAATCTTTTCGATAGCTAATGCAAGACCTTTTTCGTCTCCGGGATCAACAAAAAGTGCTTCTTTGCCATCAACGAAAATTTCCTTTACTCCTCCCATTGATGTGGCTATAACCGGTGTTCCGGCTCTCATAGCCTCCAAGTAAACAAGTCCAAAACCTTCGGTGAAAGATGGAAGGGCGAAAACATCTGCGCTGATCATCATACCACGCACTTGTTCATTCGGCTGCAAACCATGAAACTCCACTGCCTCAGCGATGCCGAGTTTGCGAGCCTGCTTCACAATGTAGGGCTGATTACGATCTTTGCCCACAACGTGCACCCGAACATCAGGAAACTGCGGCAGCAACTGAGCAGTAGCCTTTAATAGGACAGGAAGACCTTTGCGCTGAAAATTACTACCTACAAAGAGTATTGATGGTGAGCCAGTCAGTGGAATCGGAGAAACTGGCGACTGATCAGGAAGGCCAATGTAGATCAAACGTACTTTTTTGGGGTCCATGCGATAATTATTAATCACTTTGCAACCAACATACTTAGCATTGACGGCAACTGCATCCATACGACAGTAAGTATTTCTTTCAACTACACGAAGCAGCCAATAGTAAATCCCCCGTAGATGCCGGTCCGAAAAGATATTACGAGAGAAATTCACATCCAGCCAATCCAGAGCATAAGAATCATTGATCATCCCTGTAACAGGAATTGGAGAATGACGAACACACCATGCCTCCCTGGCATCAGTAAAATGAGCAATGTCATATTCCATTGCCTCGTAAGATAGAATCTTCGCAAACGAAACGCCTAAACTCAACCATCCGCCGGGAGTAGGATCAAGCCGGGAATGTGACGCCCTATGAATTCTCAGGTCAGGCATTTCAATGCCTTCACCTTCAGGAACCACGGCAGTAATTCGGTGTCCAAGATTGCTCAAGCCGGTAATAAGGCCATGGGTATAGGTTCCAACTCCGCTGCGAAAAGCTGCGAGTTGCTGGGTAAAAAGAAGGATACGCATCAGTTTCTCACGATAAAATCCCCATGAAAGAGGGCAAGTATGTCGCATATAATTATTGTTGCTGCCTTCATTTTTGACTTCCTTCAAATTAGAGCAAGTTTATTTATTCTGTATCGGCCTGCGTGTAGAGACTTTATTTCCGTATAAGTTGCCGCCAATGTGCTCGTAGAAATCCTCGGGCATGGACAGCTAACCATACCCAGGACAAATTGTGGAATCCGTTTTTCTTCCG
>NZ_CEYIHJ010000223.1:0-2329 GCF_982836095.1 Kosmotoga sp. | reverse complement strand
TCCAGTATTGCAACAGGATATTCCTCTGGACCCAATTGGTGTAAGAGTTCCCAACACCTGGGGAAATGGTCTTGATATTTTCTTCACGATAGACAAACTCCCTTCGAGTATTCCCATATTTGATCCCATTAGTTCTCCAATGCCTCTTAAGTTGAAACTGAGCATTCCTGACTATTTGGGTACGCTTGACAATGGCAAGGTTATGGTCTTTGAAGATGGAAAACCTCAGGGGTTTGTGATCGTCAAAGAAACTGAGGTTCGTATTGGTGCTGACATAGTTTTTCTTGTTGATACAACCGGTAGCATGTCAGATGAGATCTCAGGAGTTAAAAGCAGTATTCAGAAGTTTCTGCAATCTTTATCCGATGCTGGATATGACATAAAAGCAGCAGTAATTCCTTTTGGGGATTATGCTCCCGGCAATCCGGATTATGAAGGTGCAAGCTATTCTGCCCCATTTATCAATCTCTCTGATTCTGAAATCGCGAGTAATTACGCGAATGAACTGGTTGCTTACGGTGGTCAGGACCTTCCAGAAAACATCTATGGCGCCATTATGTTTGCTTGGAATAACATGAATTGGAGGGCAGGAACCGAAAGAGTCATCATATTGCTGACAGATGCTTTCAGCCATTACACAGGAGATCAACCGCCTGATGTTACCTGGCCAAATTTCATTATTCCTGAAAATGAGTTTTTTGATCCATATACAAAACAGGATGTATTTGAGGCTATTTACGGATACGCCACTTTACACATAATAGCTTCCACAGGCACTTTCTACTATGAAAGTGACACCGATTTCAGCCATCCAGGCGATCCAAGAGAACTTGTTAACGCAACAGGCGGACTTATAATTTATCAAGAAGGAACAGAAGAACCTGATCTTTCAGAAATTGGCATTGCAGAGTATATTCTTTCTTCATGGCTTATATTCTTTGAGACAGACTCATATAAGAACTCACATGACCTGAGCGTGTTTGTAGAGCTTCCCAATGGTACTCAAGGCAAAGAGCAGCTTTCGGGGGTTATTTACTGACAAAACAAAACCGGGATCTACTTTCTAAATTTTCTTGACTAGAAGGTCATATTCCTTGTACGCCTTGCTATCAATGCCAAGAACATCTTGAAAGCTTTTCTTATTATCAAAGCTAATGATTCCACCTTATGCTTCTATGTAGCACTTTTTAGTGTGGTTTTTCCTATATGGTAATGCATGACAAAAGAAACGCCGTTTCTTCGAATTTTTGTGTCACATATACTACAAAGTTCCTGAATGACTTTATCCGCATTTTGCCTTTTAGATACTTTAGAATTTTATTGTAATTTGTAGTTGTAGCTTAAACTCTGATGGAGTTTCCATCATGGTAAGTGAATGCTATAGGTTCTGCGGAGCGCTTTCATTTGTCCGGGAATCAGGACCTAAAATATTCTTTTATACCTCCTTGTTCGAGCACTTTACTATTAATAAATACCGCCGCTCTCGCCATCGGTTATAGACCATCTATGACAAGAAAAAGTTTCTCATCTACGTCGAGAAAGGGAGAATTTTTTCTTATGACTTTCGTTTTTCACCTCTACAAAGTTATAGCAAAGAAAAAGCGAGGAATTCCCCGCTTTTACGACTTCGTGTTATTATAATTCAAAAAATTATGTTCTCCAAGAAACTCACACAGCCTCCTTTATGGAGACTGTGTGAAAACCAAGAAAAATCTTTAAGAGTTATTGTATAACAAAGAACACATCATCCATGATATAAGGATCGGATTTCATGCCACCACCGAAGTGGTAAGCCTTTGGCTCAGGATAGAGATCTCTGTATTTTGCTTCTATTCCGTCGAAGTCCCATGTGGTTATGTAAAACTTGAATCCACTGTAAGAATCAGGTCTTCCAAAAAGCTCGCCTGAGATTATCAAAGTGACTTCACTGGTCATGTTGTTTGTCTTTACTTTGGGTGTGGGAGAAATTGGTTTTCCAAAAGACTGTGGACCACTTCCTTCTGATGAATAAGCAACTATGGACCAGCCATTGGCAAAGATGAAGTAATCCCAGTCGCTTCCTTCAGGCATCTCAGCGTTTTGATAGGGTAAAGCTCTTGCAGATGGATCGTCCACGTAGATTTGAAAAGTAACATGGTCAAATCCATTTTGGGGGCTCCACGAGGTAGTCAGGTCTTTGATTTTCATTGAAACCACAAGGCTTCCGCCAACTTGTTTGAGAGTTATACCCAGAAGGTCCATTTGGTTTTTGAAGGTTATATCCGTTGGATATGAGTATTTTCCGTAAGGGCCTTTGTCATCGCCTTCGGGATCTTCCTTTTTAATAAGT
>NZ_CEYIHJ010000222.1:0-2388 GCF_982836095.1 Kosmotoga sp. | reverse complement strand
GGGCTGACCTGCTTATGAAAGGCAAAGTAAAAACGGGGGACTTGCTGAGTGTCTATCTCAAAGAAGAATATGGTCTCAGAACGGGGAGAACAATGAATCTGGTAAGCGTTTTTGAAATTCCTGGTTTTGATAGACTTCTCATTGTAACGGATGCTGGCATGGTAATAGCTCCCGACCTCCGACAGAAAGCGGATTCTATCGTAAACGCTTCCAGGGTTGCAGCAGCGCTGGGGATAAAAAAACCCAAAGTAGCTGTGTTAGGAGCAATGGAAGCTGCTATCCTTTCAAAAATGGCGCAAAGGCATCAGCTTTCAGATGTTGAGGTTGATGGCCCTCTGGCTCTAGATAATGCGATATCAAAAGAAGCTGCAAAGCACAAGGGTATAGATAGTCCCGTAGCAGGTAATGCTGATATCCTTATAATGCCAGATATAGAAGCTGGTAATATTTTCTATAAAGCAATGGTTTTCCTTGGTGGAGCGCTTGTTGCAAGCACTATAATGGGCGGCAAGGTTCCCATTATACTCACTTCAAGAGCGGACTCGGATACCACCAAACTCTTATCCATTGCCATGAACGTTTTGATTGCAAAGGGGGCTTCAAAGTGAAAATATTGGTTATCAACCCCGGATCAACCTCAACAAAACTCGCTATTTTCGAAGATGAGAGAATTATAGAAACAAAAACCATAAGACACACCTCTGAAGAACTCTCAGGCTTTTGCAATCTCTATTCACAGAAAGATTTCAGGAAAGAACTGATTGTCGAGTTCCTCAATGAAAGGGGATACTCTCTGAAAGAATTCGAAGCAATTGTAGGCAGGGGAGGTCTTTTAAGGCCCCTTCAGGGTGGTACTTACAGGGTCAATGAAAAAATGATCGAGGACCTCAAATCTGCAAAATACGGTGAACACGCTTCGAATCTTGGAGCTATTCTGGCCAAAGAACTTGCTGAAAAAGCTGGAGGAATCCCTGCTTTCATAGCCGATCCAGTTGTGGTCGACGAAATGAAGGAAGTGGCAAGATTTACCGGGCATCCAGATTTCCAGCGGAAATCCATTTTTCACGCGCTAAACCAAAAAGCTGTTGCTCGTTCTGTTGCCCAAAAATACGGCAAGAAGTACGAAGAAATGAATTTCGTTGTAGCACACATGGGTGGAGGCATCTCCATAGGTGCCCATGAAAAAGGAAGAGTAGTAGATGTAAACAATGCCCTGAACGGCGATGGCCCGTATACGCCTGAGAGATCCGGGACGCTTCCACTTACACAGCTTATCAAGCTCTGCTTCAGTGGAGAATACACAAAGAGCGAGATCAAAAAACTGATAAAGGGTAAAGGTGGGTTAGTTGCATATACAGGCACAAATGACTGTACAGTAATACAGCAAAAAATCCGGGAAGGTGATAAAGAGCTGGAACTATATTACCGGGGTATGGCGTATCAGATAATAAAGTGGATAGGCAAAATGGCTGCCGCTCTCAGAGGTGAGGTAGACGTGATCATTTTAACTGGTGGATTGGCTTATGATGACGGTTTTTTGGTACCCTGGATCAGCGAAAAGGTTTCATTCATTGCACCGGTGGAAGTCGTTCCCGGCGGAGACGAGGAGCTCGCCCTGGCTCTTGCAGCAAGCAGGGTGTTGAGGAGAGAAGAAGCCGTTAAATCTTATTGAGGTGAAAAGATGTTTGATAGCAGAATATCCGTTTTCATGGGGATGTTTGGCAGCGGAAAAACCGAGATTTCGCTGAATGTCGCCCTGGAGTTAAAAGAAAAATTCGAACACGTTGCCCTAGCTGATATAGATGTTATCAGTTCCTACTTCAGATCCAGAGATTACATCTCTGAGCTAGAGCGTATAGGCATAAGGCTTATCGCGCCTCATGGCGCATTGATGCATGCAGACCTTCCAATAATAACCGCAGCTGTCTATGGCTATATCTCCAACGAAACATACTCACTTATAATTGATGTTGGCGGTAACGATGATGGAGCTGTCGCTCTAGGCTCACTTAAAGTAGCTTTGGACGGAAAAGACGTACGCACTTATTTCGTGCTCAATCCTTATAGACCCTTCACAGATACAATTGAAAAGGCCGTAGAACATATAAGCCGGCTTTCGAAGGTGTCCAGAAGGAAGATCGATTATCTCATAAACAACGCCAACCTTGGCAATGAAACTACTTTAGAAAATATCAGATATGGGGAAAGGTTTGTAAGCGAGGTATCTAAACGTATCAACATACCTGTGCTGGCCACGGTGGTTGCCGATGGTATTTGCTTTAACGCAGAAAAGTTTCCGGTTTTCAAAATAAAAAAATTTCTCAAAACACCTTGGGACATCCGATAAATAGTACTAAATAGTACAAAAAGATGTCTTGCGCTGTGTAA
>NZ_CEYIHJ010000221.1:0-2390 GCF_982836095.1 Kosmotoga sp. | reverse complement strand
GCGGCTGACTTGTAATCAGCAGGTTGGGGGTTCGAGTCCCGTCGTTGGCTCCACACGAGTATCGGTGGTAAGGTGCCCGAGTGGTCAAAGGGGGCGGACTGTAAATCCGCTGGCGGAACGCCTACGGTGGTTCGAACCCACCCCTTACCACCATTAATTTTGTTGAGTGATGAGGTGACATGATGGCAAGGAAAACAAAGGGAAACAAGATACTCGTTACTCTTAAGTGTTCCTAATGTGGAACCAGGAACTATTATCGCTTTAAGAACAGGCAGAAAAAGTACAAGCTTGACACTAACAAGTACTGTCCGAAGTGTCGAAAGCACACGTTACACAAGGAATCTAAGTAGATTTATCTGCTATCGTTGGGAGGAGATTGAATGGCACAGGCTAAATTTTGGAAGTTCCTCTCCGAAGTGCGCTATGAAGTAAAAAAAGTCAGTTGGCCGAACAGGAAGCAGCTCCTTTCTACCACAAGTGCGGTTGTATTTGTCCTTCTTGTCAGTGGTGCTTTCCTGGGATTGCTCGATATTTTATTTACCAATGTTATTCGTAATGTTCTCATAGCCATCACCGGTGGTATATGATTTTCAGTGGTGATAGGTAGTGCGTAAAAAGTGGTATATAATCCAGACTTATTCTGGACTTGAAAACTCTATCAAAGAAGCTCTTGAGGCAAAGATAAATTCCTTTGGAGTACAGCATCTTTTTGGGAAGATTTTAGTTCCTGAGGAGGTAAAACTCGACAGGGGTTCTTCTCCTGCCGAACGCCATATTGTTTTCAATAACGCTAAAATCCTTGTGAACCCCAATCAAGATGTGAAAAAGGGCGACCCGATAATCGAGGATCCTGAGATTCATGCGAAAAGCGATGGAATCATAAAAGAGATCAAGAACTATCGGATTATCTTCATAGAGACCATCGATAGAAAGTTCACCAAAACCTATTATGTTCCAGAAAGCGCAAAAGTTGAAACTGGTATTAGACCCGGCGCAAGGATAAGACAGGGAATGCCATTGACAAAGCACGGTGAGAATTTCTGTGAGCTGGATGGCAGAATAGTTTTTACTGAAAAGATGAAAAGAATCGTCGTTGAGCGAGACAACGGCGATGAAGATGTCTATATGGTGTATCCGAAAACCTATGACCCGAAGGTCATTCGGAAGGGGACCCGTTTGAAGCGTGGTGACCTGATCTCGGAAAAGAGAACCATATTTTCTAAAATAGATGGAAGAGTCGAAGTATCTGAATTCACCGGTCGTAAAGAGCTCAAGATCTACAAAATAACTAAAACAAGGCTCTATCCAGGATACATATTCATAGAAATGATCATGAACGATGAAACCTGGAACATCGTAAAGAGCACACCGAATGTAGTCAATTTCGTTTCAGTTGGTGGGCAACCGATAGAATTGAAACGTAAAGAAATCCACGCATTGCTGAAACTGGTCGGACTCGAAGAATATGAAGAAAAAGCTCCAAAGATCAGAATAGAAGTGAATTTTGAACTCAATGAAATGGTAAGAATAAATTCTGGTCCCTTCGAGGATTTTGTTGGAAAGATAACAGAGATCCACCCCGAGAGGCAAGAAGTAAAAGTTGTTGTGAGCATCTTTGGGAGAGAAACACCCGTTGTGCTTAAACTATCTGAAATAGAAAAAATAGTGTAACAAAACCAGTGGGAGAAGCCTGTTCTTGGCTTTGATTACCACAAGGAGGTAGAAGTATGGCGAAAAAGATACTTGCTCAAATTAAGTTACAGCTTGAAGCGGGTAAAGCAACACCAGCCCCACCGGTTGGTCCTGCTCTTGGTCAGCATGGTGTGAACATCATGGGCTTCTGTAAGCAATTCAATGCTGCAACAGCTGACAAGCCCGGTATGGTTTTTCCGGTTGTCATAACGGTTTATGGCGACAGATCCTTTTCCTTCATTCTTAAAACCCCGCCTGCGAGCTTTCTGATCAAGAAGGCGGCAGGTATCCAAAAAGGCTCTGGAGTACCTAACAAGGTAAAAGTTGGAAAGATTACCAGAGCACAGGTCGAGGAAATCGCTAAACTCAAGATGCCTGATCTCAATGCCCTTACTCTCGAAGCCGCTATGAAGATAATCGAGGGTACCGCAAGAAATATGGGCGTTGAGGTAGTCGACTGAGGAGGGGTTTGAATGCCAAAAAGGTCAAAGAGATATCTTGAAGCGAGAAAGTTTGTAGATAGAAACAGGGAATATCTTCTGGATGAAGCCCTGGAGCTCTTGAAAAAGTTTCCATCAGCGAAATTCGACGAATCGGTCGAACTTCACATTAAGACGGGTATAGAACCTTCAAAATCTGACCAGCAGGTAAGGGGAACAATAAGCCTTCCCAACGGTACAGGTAAAGATGTCAAGGTT
>NZ_CEYIHJ010000220.1:0-2395 GCF_982836095.1 Kosmotoga sp. | reverse complement strand
AGACCTTCTCCGATCAGTATATGAGGGCGTCGCTTATGCTTTAAGAGATGGCTACGAATCTATCATAAAACTTGGTGACAGGATAAATAGCATTAAAATCGTTGGTGGTGGCTCAAAAAGCAACATATGGTCTCAAATAATATCGGATAATTTTGGAGTAATTATGCAAAGGCTATCTGTTGATGAAGGAGCCGCTTATGGCGTTGCAAGACTTGCGGCTGAAAGCTCCGGGATCGATACATCAAGCTGGATCAAAGTAACAAAGAGCATCAAACCCATATCATCCAATATGAAGCATTACAACAAAATGATAAAACTATATAGAAAATTGTATATATCATTGAAGGAAAGATTTCAAGAATTAGATGAAATGAACAAGGGGGGATAATATGGTTTTTTTTCCTGGAGTTGACAAGATAGAGTTCGAAGGTAAGAACAGTACTAATCCTTTTGCGTTCAAGTTTTACAACCCAAATGAACCTTTTGAAAAAACAACCCTGAGAGATTACCTGAGATTTTCTGTGGCTTTTTGGCATACGTTCAATGGAAATGGGCAGGATATGTTTGGGTCGCCAGCTTTTATCAGGCCATGGGATAATGCTAAAACAAGCTTGGACAAAGCTTTAATGAAAGTCGATGCGCTTGTGGAATTCTGTGAAAAACTCGGGGTTAATTACTTTTGTTTTCATGATCGTGATATAGCTCCTGAAGGAAAAACATTGAGGGAAACCAATGCAATATTGGATAAAGTGGTTGATTACCTAAAAGCGAGGATGAAAGAATCAGGTTTAAAGCTTCTCTGGGGAACTGCAAATCTTTTTGGGCACCCAAGATATGCGCACGGTGCTGCTACTTCGTGTTCTGCTGATGTATTTGCTTACGCAGCAGCACAAGTTAAGAAGGCGATTGAGATCACAAAAGAACTTAATGGTGATGGTTATGTTTTCTGGGGTGGCAGGGAAGGTTATACAACCTTGTTGAATACGGATATGCAATTGGAACTTGATAACCTTGCCCGGTTTTTGAGAATGGCCGCTGATTATGCAGACGAGATAGGATTTAAAGGGCAGCTTCTTATAGAGCCAAAACCTATGGAACCCACAAAGCACCAATATGATTATGATGTGGCAACCGCTACGGCTTTTTTAAGGAAGTACGGATTAGAAAAGCATTTCAAGTTCAATGTGGAAGTTAACCATGCTACACTTGCTGGTCATACTTTCAATCACGAGCTACGGTATGCGAGAATCAACGATATGCTTGGAAGTATCGATGCAAATCAGGGGGATTCGTTTTTGGGATGGGATACCGACCAATTTCCAACAGACCTGTACATTACCACGTTAGGTATGTACGAAATAATAAAGAATGGGGGTATTAAGCCTGGCGGTTTGAATTTTGACGCCAAAATCAGGAGAGAGTCTTTGGATATAAATGACCTTTTTATCGCACATATCGCTGGAATGGACTCTTTCGCGTTGGGTTTAAAAGCAGCTAAAGAACTTATCAATTCGGGATTTGATAAATTTGTAGAAGAAAAATATTCTAGTTTCAACCAGGGAATAGGGAAGAAGATTGTTGAAGGGAATACAAGTTTTAATGATCTTGAAAGATACATTCTCGATAAAGAAAGCATTTTGCTTCCTTCAGGAAGTCAAGAATATCTTGAAACGCTTCTCAACAGGGCTATTTTATTGGCAGGTGCAAAGTGAGTACCCCTCCCTTACAAAAAAATGCCTCCTTTTAACTTTTAAGGAGGCATTTTTCGTGAACCGGGGAATTGACATTTCACAGAGTTCCCATCGTGGTGGTTGTCAAAATGCCTCCCCGAATGTTATAGACCATAGTGACTTTTATTCTGTTGGTTTGAAGCAGTTTTTTAAGATCTTCATAGATGATTTTCGTTGCTTCTTCCTGGTAAACTCCAACGTTTCTAAAACTTATGAAATAGTATTTAAGTGATTTCAACTCAACAATCTTGCCACCTTCAGGGTAATATTCAATGGTTACTTTCGCAATATCTGGTAACCCCGAGAAAGGGCAAACTGCTGAAAATTCTTCTGTATCAATCCTTATATATTCTTCGCGGCCATCAAAGGGTACCGCTTCAAGAAAATCGGCTCTGATCTTTTCTTTGCCTTCAAAATTAAAGCTCTTTCCTTCAGCTTTCGGCATAGTGCTCCTCCTTTATTTCCCAATGCCCGGTTAGTGCTTTCACTCCAAGATAAACAAAAGGCGTATCCATCATGGCAATGAAAATTTTGAAAAGGTATTGTGAGAATATCATATTCATGAGTGCAACGCCTGGAACAGCTCCGGCAAATGCGACGGTTATAAAAACGATGGTATCAATAAACTGCGAAACCATGGTGGACAAGTTATTTCGAAGCCACAG
>NZ_CEYIHJ010000219.1:2086-2407 GCF_982836095.1 Kosmotoga sp. | reverse complement strand
AAATCTCTCCATCGAGCACAATCCCACAGCCAATTCCTTCATCGAAGAAAATATCCACAAAAGAACTCAGCTCTTTGCCATTTCCAAAAAAGCGCTCGGCTAAAGCGCCGCCATCCGCGTCATTTATCAGATAAGTTTTCCTATTGAAAGCGTCTTGCGCTATTTGTGCAACATTGAAGTTTTCCCAATCTGGTAACCCGCTTGGTGAGTATATAACACCGGCTTTTTCATCTATAGGCCCGGGGGCGCCAATGCCAATCGCATTTGGCTCAATGCCGTGTTCATGCGCCTTAGATAACATAATTTCGATAACTTTCAGTA
>NZ_CEYIHJ010000219.1:0-2076 GCF_982836095.1 Kosmotoga sp. | reverse complement strand
GGTTGCATCTTCCTTTTTTTGGTTGGATTCATGAATAATAATGCTTTCCAGAACTTTACCATCTGGATTCAGAAGAACGCCCGATGTGTCCTTTCTTTCAAGGCCAATGCCGATAACTGAGGCAGCGTCGCTTTTAATTCTCAAAGGAACAGGAGACTTCCCTATGCTTCCACTATTATCTTTTTCAATCTCTTCGACAATTCCAAGAGAAATCAACTTGTTAATTATTGAGGATATGGTTGTTTTTGTTAGGTTCAACTTTCTTGCAAGCTCAACCCTTGACAGATTTGGATTTATTATCAAAGTTTTGACTATTTTTGAAGTGTTCCTTATTCTGAGATCTTCCGGTCTTGAAGACACAATTAATTCACTTCCTTACTTGCTTTTCTTATTTAGTCAGTAAACTTTACTGACTAATTATATAAAATTCGATTCTAAAATTCAAAACAGGTAGTCGGTTGATTAGAATTGATTTCTGGCTATTATCTCCAGCCAGCAGCTGTTACTTGAGAAATGCTTAAAAATGTGGCATTCAAAATGTGCTTGAAAGTATTGGTGGCTTTCAACATTTGAATTTTGAAGCGATTTTGTGGAGCAATTCAGCTATTGTAAATTTGCAATATCTCTTTCTCAGAAATAAGGGGGCGGCTTATTGATTCAAGAGTTTTTTTATGCATTTTGCCTTCGCTTACGAGCTCAGAGCCAGCCTTTTTTAGAGCGTCAAGAACCTCTTTCTTATCAGCATCGGATATGGCTTTGCTTTTCATAAAGTAAGCGTGAGGTCTTAAAACGGCGCCTGCGAACTCTGCGTTTGCATTTTTTGCAAGTTCCTTCACAATATGGACTACCACATCGAAATTTCCGAGTTCCCACCATCCAGAAGCGGATACAAGTGCAATCTTCTTTATATTCACATTTTCGCGAAACCTCGCACGTGTCCGTCCATCTTCAAACTTCAGCACTGGATCTAACAATGGACAGAGCCTGTTGATAAAATTCTGCATATCTCCTGGTAGCGGAATATAGACAGGAGTAGCGAGGATAAGAATGTCCGCTTCTCTCAGTAATGGATAGAGCATTTGCATATCGTCTTTTATGCAACATTCACCGGGGTTTTTAGTCCAGCAGTACATAATGCTGCAGTTACAGGGCTTGATGTTGGGAGCGCTCGCGTAAAATAAGTTGACTTCACACCCAGCTTCTTGCATTCCCTCTATAAAAGGCGCGAGAATAAAAGCAGTATTCCCCTTTTCCATTCTTGGACTCCCATTGATAACAATAGCCTTCAAACGAATCATCTCCCTTAAAATATTTGCCAGGTTACACTGCTTCTATTTGAGTATAGTTGAACGCACTGGAAAAGTAAGAAAAATATCTGAAAGCGATCAAAAGAAAGTTAAGAAAATATCTGAATCTTAGGCCTTCATTTGCCAATAATCCTCGGGTTTTGAAGTTACAGCAACCCTTACAAGAGCATTTTCAAACTCTTCAGAAGTCCATTCAACGTTTGGATACTTTTTCCAGCAATTGTCAAGGATCCTGTTTAACCCTGTTTCCAAACCATTTAGCTTTTTTACATCGAATATATTATGTTCAAAGGATAAATTGGTGATTTGTATTTTGCTTATCTTCTTTACCTTTCCTACGCTTTGCACATTGACAAATGCTCTTCTTATGTTGCCATAGTACTTTATAAGCAAAAGAGGCATCCATATGGTTTTTCCATTAGCCTCAGTGGTTATAACCTCTCTGAGTCTCACTGTATAAATACTTCTTTTATTTCTTGAAGCGCCTTTTGTTGCAGCCCGATGTTTTACAGACCCCACTTTGTTGATCCAGTAAAGGTATAGAGAATATTCCGATTCATCTTCAGGCATCAAAACATAGTTTAGTAATCTGAACTCTTCTTTCAACCTGCTTATCAAATCCACAATGGTCCTCCTTTTGACTTGCTGTAAACTGCTCTCTATTTTTCTTGCATTTATCGTTAGGTAATTTGTTACTATTATAGCGGAACTTGTGGAGGTGAGAGTATGAAAAGGTACATAATAGTTTTGGCTTTTCTTTTAGTTGCTC
>NZ_CEYIHJ010000218.1:0-2441 GCF_982836095.1 Kosmotoga sp. | reverse complement strand
GCTTGATCTCGTTATCCCTTGTCCCATTATTGGGGGTCTGACCGGGGGTTTAGGGTTCTCGATTCTCGCAACTCGTGACTCGCAACTCGAATATCGGCTCTTGATACACTCGTAACTCGAATCCCGATTCTACATATGTATTACACGAAGGAGGAAAATCAATGAAAATAGTGATCGTCAGATACGGAGAAATAGGTTTAAAAGGCAGAAATAAAAAATATTTTGAACTTGCGCTTGAGAGAAACATTCGCAATCAACTCCCTGGTGTTAGAACACGGACCACAGGCGGTAGGGTTTATGTTGAAGCCGGTGACTATTCTCTCGAAGATGTGAAAAAGGTTCTCACAAGGACCTTTGGCATTCAAAACTTCAGCATGGGTATATTGGTTGGTTTTGAACTCGATGACATTCTCTCGACAAGCCTTGGACTAGCCGAGGATGAAGTGAAGAAGGGAAGAAAAAGCTTCAAAGTTGAAACCAAACGAGCTTACAAAAAATTCCCTATAAGAAGCATGCAATTGAGTGCTTTTCTTGGTGAAAAGATTCTTGAACGTTTCCCGGAGCTTCATGTTGATGTCCATAATCCTGAGTTTAGAATAGGGGTAGAAATAAGAAATAGGGGTACATTGCTATTTAGCAATAGGTTACCGGGCCCGGGAGGAATGCCTGTCGGTGTTAGCAGCAACGGTTTGTTACTTTTGTCCGGTGGTATAGATAGCCCGGTTGCAGGGTGGTACATGTTGAAACGTGGAATAAACGTTCATGCAATCCATTTTGCAAGCCCTCCTTATACAGGCGAAAAAGCATTTGAAAAAGTCATTGACCTTGCCAAAGTGTTATCCATGTATAATGGAGGTAAGGAATTAATGCTTTATGATGTTTTATTTACAAAAGCACAGCTTGCGATACATAGGGCTGTGCAAGAGAGATTCAGCCTAATAATCCAGCGCAGAGCCATGATGAGAATTGCAACGGAGATTGCGCATAGAATGGGGTACAAAACATTGATTACCGGTGAAAATATTGGACAGGTTGCAAGTCAAACTGTGGAAAACATGACTGCCATATCCAATGCGACTGATAGATTGGTTCTAAGACCTCTGATCGGATTTGATAAAATTGATATCATTGAAAAGGCTAAGAAAATCGGAAGTTTTGAAATATCCACAAGACCTTATGAAGATTGCTGTACGGTCTTTGTACCTAAAGAACCAGCAACAAAAGCGAGAATAGAAGATATTTTAAGAGCCGAGAAGAACATCGACTTTTCTCAGCTAGTAAATGAAGCCGTTGGTTTGACAAAGCTTTACAGGATAAAACTTGGGCAGGTGATGAAAGTTGAAAGCCTTGCGATGGATGAGTGAGATTCCTTTTGCCTTGCTAACACTCTGGCTTTTCATAGCTTTTGTCGGTTACGTAGTTGTTTATGGTTCTTTAGTTTTATTAATTGGCTGGCTTATCGAAAAGATTGCAGGTAAGGAAAAGGGTAAGAGATACATTGAGAAGGAAGTGGCAAGATTTGGACGTAATGCTTTCAGGGTGATTGGTGCTCGGGTTAAAGCGTATAATAGGGACAAAGTCCCCAAAAAAGGGCCGATGGTTATTATTTCAAATCACCAGAGCACCTTTGATATTCCTCTTGTGGCTGGTTATGTTCGAGGTGGAATATCCTTTATAGCTAAAGCTGAAATTTCGAAGATTCCAGCAGTAGCACAATTTGTGAAGAGGTTAGATGGTGTCTTTATTGAACGTGGAAATAAATTGCAGACTGCCGGAGTAATACGTACCATTATGAGGATTCTTAAGAATGGTGGAACGATAATGTTGTTTCCCGAAGGTACCCGAAGCCTTGATGGTGAACTCAAGGATTTTAAAAAGGGCAGTCTCGTTTTACCTTACAGAATGAAAGTACCTATTGTACCGGTAGCATTGGATGGTACAAAGGATATAATGGTAAAGGGAAAACTGTTGGTGAAACCAGCAAAGGTTAAGTTAAAAGTTTTAGACCCGGTCAATCCCGGGGAATTTGAAACCGAAGAAGAGCTCGAAAAATATCTCCATACATTGATTGCAGAAGCTCTCTTGGAACTTCGGAGGATGGGTTGAGGGGTGGTATCATGCTTAAAGTTAAATTAAGAGGACTTGCTCTTGATCAAACAAACTCACCTGTGGTCATACTAGAGGTAGATAACTTGAATAGGGGACTTGGGATCTGGATAGGTCCTTTTGAAGCGGAATCACTGGCGCTTGCAGTGAGCGGCAAGGAATATCCACGACCACTTACTTATGACCTTTTCATCAACACTATTAAAGCTGCAAAAGCTGTTTTTCAAAAAGCCGTTATACATTCTGTCAAGGATAATATTTACTATGCTACGCTCTATTTAATAGATGCAAATGGTGAGGAAAAAGAAATTGATGCGAGGCCTTCTGACTGCCTT
>NZ_CEYIHJ010000217.1:1643-2445 GCF_982836095.1 Kosmotoga sp. | reverse complement strand
AGCTCGTATCATAAGTTCCAACACGCACGGGCATTTTCAATGATTCTATACCAGTATCACTCAATCCTCTGAGCTTCGCTCCACCACCGGTAAAAACAATCCCGCCGGGTATTCCCTCTTCAAGAAACTGATTATTTTCGCTTAGGAATAGCTGAACCTCTCTTCTGATTTTATTCAGCAATTCCTTGACTCTGGCATAAATAATCGTTGAGAGCTTTTTCACGGTCACTCTCTTTCTTGTGCGTTCATCGAGCCCAAAATACTCGACGATGCTTTCGGATGAGGGGGGGTGCATACTCGCATAGCCATTCGTAACAAGAAGCCTTTCCGCTTCATCCATTGAGGTGCCAAGCACCATGGCAATATCCCTTACAATATGCCGCACACCAACGGGGATTCTGCAGATATGCATGGGGAGGTTTTCTTTATAGATAACCATCTCAGAAAAAGCGTGCCCCAGGGTCACACAGGCTACTCCATGCTGCTTTTCGGTATCCGTAAGGACCGCTTCAGCGCCCGAAATAAGTGAAGGCAGCAACAGGAATTCGTCTGAGCCAAGAAGTTCTTCGAAAAGGCGCCTGAAAATCTCAGTTGTCCCACCTTCGCTGGAAACGAAGACCATCTCGAGATTGAGCTTCTTCGCAGACATGTCAACGGGATTGAATACCACCTTGTCATCATCAATGATGTATTTGCGAACATATCGTTTGTGGATGTTTAAATTTCCCTGAAGCTTCTTCTGAACGATATCAGCCATAATATCATCTATAGTAGCAGAGAATACTTCTAACTTATTATCAGC
>NZ_CEYIHJ010000217.1:280-1633 GCF_982836095.1 Kosmotoga sp. | reverse complement strand
CATAATATCATCTATCGTGTTCTGAGTTACTACGATGGGCTTTTCTTCTGAAAGAATTTCTTCAATACTTTCGGAGAAAACGGAGTAAGCACCATCCGTGAAGCTGATGCGAAATTCCGCTTCAATTTCCCTTTTCATCTGCCCTGTCAGGTCGTCAATGAGTTTCTGAATCGACTGTTTTAGAGCCACTGCATCTTTCACGTCTCCCTTGTCAAGCCCAACTGATTTTACACTTCCGTAGGCTTCAAGAAGGATTTGCCCTGATTGTTCAATACTGACTACAACGCCTTTAATGGTATTAGTCCCGACATCAATTGAAACTATATAATCTCTCCCCCGCGGCATGTTGTTCACCTCACCCTCATCAGTTTACCATCACTGAAAAGTAAATATTCACTGGTATCTTCTGCCTTGATTATTTCTTCGATAACCTCTTTCCGCTTTTCGAGCAAGACATTCCAATCAAAAACCTTAAGAACGATTCCACGTCGGAAGAAAAGCGTCCCGCTTTTATAATCCACACCAGAGAGTCTCTTCAAAAACATGGCATTTCCATAGATGGTATCAACTACCTTAAAAAAGGATTCGTCGTTCTTTTCCAGAGTATAGCCAGATTCTCCTTTAACGAATCCAAGTCCACTTATAACCGGGAAATATTCCACCTCAGCTTGAGTTGCAAAATCTATTATCTGATTTCTACCCATCCAGTAATATCTACCATCCAGATAGACAACATATTTTGCGTCATCGAGCAAGTACCTTCCTTCACCTATTTTTTCAACCCCCGGTGGAATAATTATATCAATTCTCCACTTCCTTCTGAAAGCATACGGAAAATTAATCCTGCGTACCTCGTTATCGTCCAATGTATACAACCTGGTTTCCATCTTATGCGGCTCCGTGAAAACCACTTCGACAACCATTTTTGCAAGTGAAGCAATCCATATCACTCCAATGCAAAAAAGGACAGCGAAGACTCTCCGCCTTAGCATAACACATCAGATGTCGAGATTGTCAACCAACAGGGCGTGGCGCTTAATGAAATCACGCCTTCCTTCTACTTCGCTTCCCATCAATATGCTGAATACCCTATCGGCCTCTTCGGCATCTTCCATTTCTATCCTAATCAATTTTCTCTTTTCAGGATCCATAGTTGTTTCCCAAAGCTGATCTGGGTTCATTTCACCGAGCCCTTTATATCTCTGAATGTTGAACTTTCTGCCAGGATTTTCCTTTGTGAAAGCCTCTAATTCCTCATCCGAGAAGAAATAGTATTTCTTTTTGTTCAAATCTATCTTGTATAGCGGTGCTTGAGCTATATAAACCCTACCGTTTGATATCAGCGGGGTCATA
>NZ_CEYIHJ010000217.1:0-270 GCF_982836095.1 Kosmotoga sp. | reverse complement strand
GTACAGAAGCGTTAAAATGAGTGTCCTGATATGTGCACCGTCAACATCCGCATCTGTCATGATGATAATCTTCCCATATCGCAGCTTTTCCAGGTTCAAATCATCTCCGATTCCAGTTCCCACTGCAACGATTATGTTGTTTATCTGTTCGTTTTTCAACAATTTCTCAAAGCTGGCTTTTTCCACATTCAGAATTTTCCCCCTCAAAGGCAGTATCGCCTGAAATTCCCTGTCTCTTGCCTGTTTTGCCGAGCCTCCAGCTGAATCGCC
>NZ_CEYIHJ010000216.1:908-2468 GCF_982836095.1 Kosmotoga sp. | reverse complement strand
GGTCAGGAATGATGTTCAACTCTCTTAAATATTCGGCTCCGGAATCCACGGCAACCACATAACTGGAAAGCCCGACAACTTTCCGTAAAAAGACATCTGAAGAATCCTTTTTTCCGCCAAGAAACACAACTGCGGTTTTCATTAAACTTCTCCCGAAAACAGCATCCGCCTGTATTTATTTATAGTTCTTCTTGCTATTTTAATACCCCTTTGCTGTAATATTTTCGCGATTTTTGAGTCACTGAGACCCGGGTTTTCTTTCACGAGTTCGGCTATCATTTCCATGGCATCTTGTCTTGTTTGAGCACTACCAAAAAAATACCGTAGCGGAAAAGTTCCAACAGGAGTCTGGACATATTTCCCTTTCACAGCCCTGCTAACGGTTGATACAACAACATCTTTTTTTTCAGCGATTTCCGTCATCTTCAATGGAATGAATCTTTTCTTCTGTCCCAGAAAAAAGGCGCTGTTTTTCTTCACAAGTTCCCAGCCTATGCTGAAAAGAATCGAACGCCTTTTTTCAAGAGCGTTTACATAAAATTTAGCTTCCTGGAGTTTCTCATTCAGGTATTTTCCAGCTTCGCTGTTTAATTCCTGCAGGCATTGTTTATAAGTCTCATCGATCTTTATGGTAAGACCGTAATCTCGCACGCTCACTATGAAATTTCCATCGTTAAAATCTATGAAGAGATCCGGTTCAATATATCTTATGGGCATGCCATCCTCATAACCTGACGTGGGAAAAAGGCTATCACCTCTGAGCTTTTTCATTTCTTCGAGGCTTTCGGAAAATATGCCTTCAAATCCCACTTCCCGAATTTGCTGGATAACCTTTTCTAACAATTTTAATGGAAAATTGTATTCACACGCGATTTCTTTGAGTTTCTTCTTGAGTATGCCTTTTTCGTCCATATTTTCTTTAAGGGTTTCAAAAGCCTGGAATTCAGCGTCTTCGAGCAAATAATATGCAAGATTAGAAAGCATCTCTTCAAAGGAAGGTTGTGGCCCTTCGATCCTTTCAAAATCCCATCCCTGAAAGTCATCACGAATTTCACGCATATAGATGTTGTAATCCATTCTTGTATCGTAATCTTCTTCCTTTTCTTCCGCTGACTCTTCTGGAATCAGTTCATATTCATCTCTTTCCAGTTCTAAAAGCGGGTTTTCTTCAACTATCCCGTTCAATTCAGATTTCAATTCCAGGCAATTGAACTGGAGAAGCTTAAGCGCCTGTTGTACTTTCAGAGATAATTTGAGTTTTTGTTCAAGCCGTTGTGTAAGATTATGACTGAGCTTCACGCTATCACCATACCATTCAACAGGTTATTTTAATGAGTATAAAACCTGGTTTTTCATTTCAATTATACCTTTTGTCTCTTGAATCGCTTTCATAGGCTTTTAAATATTCAAAAACCTTTCCGTAGTTAGCCGCTATCACACTCGCCGAAAGCAGACCGCTTTGGCAGAATGCCCTGTTTTTCTTTGTTATGGTGGCCATTCTGGTCTTTGCCAATTGGGGAAAACCCATGGAATCAAGTGGACTTTGGCATGCGCTTTACA
>NZ_CEYIHJ010000216.1:0-898 GCF_982836095.1 Kosmotoga sp. | reverse complement strand
TTCTGCAGCTTTGCCCATAAAATAACTGCCGAGTACCAAAGCTTCTAAAGGAGCCAGTCCCTGAGCTGAAAGCCCTGCAATTGTTCCCGAAAGTAAATCACCGCTGCCACCTTTGGCCAGACCAGTATTCCCTGTATTGTTCAGCCAAATACCACCGGATTTATCTGCAATAATGGAGACTGCCCCTTTCAGTGTGAGCTGCAATTCCATTTCCATAGCGAAAGATTTTACGGTATCCATGTTGTTGACCACTTCTTCAATGGGCTTTTTAGTTAACCTGGAAAATTCGCCAGGGTGAGGGGTAAGAATGAAATTCCCTTTCCTTTTTATTGTTTCAGGTACTCTGCTGACTGCGTACAATGCATCAGCATCAACGATCACAGCCCCAAGGCTCTTTAGCCTTTTGCTTGACAACAGTTCCTTTACAAAATCAATAGTTTCATCCGCTCTGCCTATTCCCGGTCCAACAACAAGAGCATCGACCTTGTCAAGTAAGGCGATAAGCGCATCTACATCCTCAGGCGTTAAAACAACCGATTTTGAAGCGATACAAATCGCCTCTGGCAAGTTGTTACGAACAATCTCCTGTGCCTCCCTTGGCGTAAAGGTATATACAATGCCCGCCCCGATTTTCATACTGCCAAGTGCTGCCAAAAGTGCTGCCCCCGTGTAGTCAGAGCTCCCGCCTACAATGCATACTTTTCCAAAAGTCCCTTTGTGCCCCCAAGGAATCCTTTCGGGAAGAAGAGCTTTCGCAAGTTGATCATCCACAAGCTCAATATTTGACAAATCTTCGACGAGTCTTTCGGGAAAGCCAATTCTTGCAATATGAAGCGTTCCAGTATAAACGCACCCGGGAAAGAAAAAATGGCCAGGCTTGCCAGCGCCAAAAGTCACA
>NZ_CEYIHJ010000215.1:0-2492 GCF_982836095.1 Kosmotoga sp. | reverse complement strand
GTATATGTTAATATATATTAGGTTTATTCCGTACCTATGAGGAATTGAAACCTTGGTAATACGGCTATTTCGTTGGCTTTAAGCTCAGGTTTATTCCGTACCTATGAGGAATCTACGGCTATTTCAATGCTTGCCCAATCACCCACAAAATCAATGTACTCAATGATTGATAGAATTCAAAGTTGTGATAAGATAAGGGCATGTTCGATAGATTTCAAAGATACATTGCGTTTGTGAAGCGAAAGCGGAAATATCTTTTAATAGTTCTTCTTATAGTGAATTTGATAGCCTTCCTCGGATTGATGAAAATTCACATCAGCAGTGATTTTAATGTTTTCATGCCTAAGCGCTCACAAGCCAAGGAGATTTACCAGAAGATGAGCCAGGACTTTGGTAGCACGGATCAGGTAGTTGTTATGGTTGAGTTTAAGGAAAACGTTTTTTCGGTAAATGGAATAAGGAAACTTTTTTCGATAAACGACGCACTGAAATCCGTCCCGGGAGTAAAAAGTGTAGTTCCCCCTGTGCCAGAGAAACTTCCTGTGGGTTTTCAATTTGTAGACATGAAGGATATAACTTCTGAAAATGTTGAAAAAGTTCTTCAGTTTGCCTCGGAAACACCTCAAATGATAAATATCCACCAGTATGATGACAAATACTATGCAATGTTCCTGGTAAACTCCAATTCAAATTCCAGAGATATGCTCAAGAATGTGGAAAAGGCTTTGAATGGATATACCTTTTATATATCTGGAAATAGCTACCTTGAAACGAAAATTTTTGACTATATATTGATGATAGTCTTCACGCTTCCGCCGATGGCTTTTGTCTTGATATTAATTGTGTTTAGATGGCAAATAGGTAGCATCAAAGCTACGATTTTGTGCGTGTTGCCGGCGGGCATAGCTGCTTTGTGGACGATGGGAATGTTAGGTTGGATTGGCAAAGAACTCTCTTTAGTAACTGTTTTAGTCCCTATCTTCACAATTGTTATGGGAAGTGCTGATGGTCTTCATTTCGTCTCACATTTTCTGGAAAACAAGGCTTCTGGACACCCTAACAGTGATTCATTAGCTATAACGCTTTCAAGTGTGGGCAAGGCAATGATACTCACAACACTCACAACGATGGCGGGGTTCATCTCTCTTTCGACTATAAATTCGCAATCTATGGTTCAAATGGGTATCTTCGCGAGTGTTGGCATTGGACTTGCCGCTGTAGCAACGTGGTTTGTCCTGCCATTGATTCTGGTCAATTTCTCGAATTCCTCTGTTAAAGGCAAAACTCTTAGAATCTCTGCGTTTTTCGAACGATTCTCGGATAGAAAAGCTTTGCTCATTGCGCTTGCTATTGTGATTGGGTTCACGCCAGGGTTGTTTTTACTCAAAAGTGATTTCAATATGATGGAAATATACAAAAGCTACACGAAAGTTAGAAGAAATATCCAGATGGTCCAAGATGTTTTCGGCAGCGCTCTGCCAGTTTTTCTTGTTTATTCTGGGAATGATCTTTATGGGGCTGATTCAGCAAATTATATCTTGGAGTTACAGCACGAGATAGCCAATATTGACGGTGTGGAAAAGACCATGTCTATGTACGATATCATAGTCGCAATGAACAAAAGACTTTATGGTGAGAAAGGCTATCCACAACTTCCTTTGAGATTGCTTTTGATAAAGAGAGTTCTACCAAAGGAAGTGTTGTCCAATTTCTTAGATACGGAGGGAAAATCTGCAAGAAGTATGATCTTTCTCTCAAATCTTGACAGCTCCACTTTAGAGCAGTTAACCGCAGTTGTTGAGAACTCTCAAAACGAAGCATTCACAGAACTGTATATATCAGGAATCCCGTTTATAATGAAAGAAATGAACGATTCAATAATACCTCAGCAGTTGAGATCTCTTCTGGTTGCCTTGGCTTGCGTTTTTCTGTTGTTGATGCTATCTCAAAGGAATTTTATTACTCCTCTGCTTTCTGTAATTCCCGTGACGATCACGCTTATCGCACTTTTTGGCTTCATGGGGTATTTCAACATGGATTTGAACGTCGTAACGGTAACCATGGCAAGTATAGTAATAGGTGTGGGAATAGACTACTCTATACATTTCGCCGAGTTATACAGGTATTACTCTAAGGAAGGAGACAAAAGACAGGCGTTGCACAGAACTTTCGTTAGCGCATCAAAGCCAATTATCGCAAACGCTTTGGGGCTTTCAGTGGGTTTGACTGCGATGTTTCTTTCACCTTTGACAATACACTCATATCTGGCAAGTATCATGTGGGTCACCATGCTTACAAGCTGTTTTGTCAGCTTGACTCTTCTTCCCTTTCTAATCACGAGGATTCGAAGAATGTAGCAATCACATCAGTGTTTTCTGAGGTACGCGAAATAGTACGGCAAGACGATGAAAACAATTGGTCCAACGATGTTCCCAATCGTTACAGATAGTATGTTCTTCAAGGAATTAACCCAGCTCAGGTTTGCAAAATTC
>NZ_CEYIHJ010000214.1:0-2506 GCF_982836095.1 Kosmotoga sp. | reverse complement strand
CTCTGGATTTTTACACTCCTCCTCATAACGACCGAGGATCGGCAGGAGACCCATTTCCAGGCACCAGCAATAATACGGCTTTCACACCAAACACACACCCTGATTCAAGATTTTACAACGACCACCCATCTGGACTTTTTCTTGTGAATATTCACTCGGCAGGCGTTGAAATTTCTGGTGAAATAACCCTGATGAAAAAGGAGCCAGAAGCATACATCTCATACGGTTCAACGGAAACGCTATCATACGAATTTCACACGGCCATAGCAACTTACACGATTGATGCCTCACCTGGAATTGTCAAATCTTCCAGCCTTACAGAAGAAAACAAGAAACTGGAAATTGTCGTTGTTCCTCCTGATGAGCCTTTCAGCATCAAGCTGAGCGTGATCAGCACTACGGGTGTTGAAGGCAATTATGATCATGAATTCCTTCCCTTTTACTATATTGTTACTCCTGATGGCGTTTCTGATTCGAAACTCGTTGTAGTGAAACCCTTAGGATGGGATGAATCCCCGGGATCTGACTGGAACGATCAGGCAGGATATTATTGGAAATGGGTAGAAACGCTCCCAATAACCGCCTATGGTAAGGAAATTCATGAAGAATGATTTGAGTTAAAGCCTTGCAGTCTTATCATTTCGGTTTCATGCTCCTCACATGCTAAAATTATGTGGGGGTGGTTGTGTGCGAGTATTTCCATCGGGATTCCTCTGGGGAGTTGCTACTGCTGGGCATCAGATAGAAGGAAAAAACTTCTTTTCAGATTGGTATGCCTGGGAAAAGCTCGGAAAGGTTAGAAACAACGATACTTCTGAAATAGCTTGCGGTAGCTGGGATAATCTCGAAAGAGATATTAAAGCTCTTAAAGAGCTCGGAGTTAAAGCATATAGGTATTCAATAGAATGGGCTAGGGTTGAACCTCGAATAAATAAATTTGATGATGAATCTCTCTCCAGATACCGTAACTTCACTATAAGACTTGTGGAAGAGGGTATAAAACCAATAGTAACTCTTCACCATTTTGTGAATCCGCTGTGGTTTTCAGAACTTGGAGGCTGGGAAAACAGGGAAAACTTGAGGTATTTCAAGAGGTATGTGGAAAAAGTCATCTCTTCCTTGGGAAGCTTTGTTCCCATCTGGATAACAGTGAATGAACCCAATGTTTATTCGATTCAGTCTTA
The DNA here is from genome assembly GCF_982836095.1 of Kosmotoga sp. Lineage (NCBI taxonomy): Bacteria > Thermotogati > Thermotogota > Thermotogae > Kosmotogales > Kosmotogaceae > Kosmotoga > Kosmotoga sp. The sequence continues at coordinate 1,322 of NZ_CEYIHJ010000214.1, read as the reverse complement.
TTTCAAAGGCGAATGGCCACCAGAGATAAAAGATATGGGAAGAGCCACGCAGGTTCTTTCAAACTTCATCTTCGCTCACAATATAGCCTATGACATCATAAAGGAAAAGTATCCCGCTTCAATGGTGGGAATTGCATATAACTTTATGCCTTTCAAACCCGCACGCAAATACAACCTTTTTGACAGGATAATAGCATCAAGGCTTGATCATATATACAACAACGCCTTTATCGATTCCATTATGAAAGGAAGATTGTTAAAACCTCTTGGTAAAGGTGAGAGCGCTGAAAGAATAAGAGGGAATCTCGATTTTGTCGGCGTCAATTACTACACCCGCATCTTTGTCAAGAATGCAAGCCCTGAACCAGAGTTTCCAGAACCAGTAACGGAGAAAACAGATATGGGCTACGAATTTTATCCGGAAGGGCTTGGTGAAGTGGTTTTAAAATATTACAGAAGGTACAAATTACCCATTATCGTAACTGAAAACGGGATTGCCGACGCCACAGATGAAAAACGATGGCGATATATCAAAACAGCTTTGAAAAGCTTGCATCAGGCTATTGAAAAAGGTGCCCGGGTTGTGGGATATATGTATTGGTCTCTCATGGATAATTTTGAATGGAAAGAAGGCTATTCCATGAAATTCGGACTTTATGAAACCAACTTTCAAGACCTGAGTTTAGAACCAAGGAAAAGTGCCGAAGAATACTCAAAGCTTATCAAAGAAAATAGTATAGAAGATTAGAAAATTCTTCAAAGCCAAACATTTTCAGGAATCTTTTATAGTCTTTTCCATGAAGCTTTCAATTGTGAGGTCGCTGTTTTTCGGTATAGAATCATACATGCTTACTTTATCACTTCATATTCGCTTTCCATGGCAGGTCTTAGGATAATGTATAAATATCTACATGAAAAGAACACCAGCGCCTACAAGCCCACTGCCTGCGTGAACGAGCAGCACAGAGGAGATATTTCTTTCCATTATCTTTGGAGCACCCAGAAGCAATAATTTCTCTTTGAGTTTTTTGGCATATTCAAGTGTTTCTTTATCGCTACCAGAATGATAAACGGCTGCTGCCCTGAGCTTTTTCCCTTTCGTTTCCTCTTCGAGCTTTTGGATGAGCTTTACCACTGCTCTTTTCATACCCCTGGCTTTTGCTATGGCAACAAGGTCGCCTTCCTGGTTCATGGTTATGATCGGCTTGAAATTCAGAGCTTCACCAATGCTCGCACTAACTTTGCTTATTCTTCCACCAGCCCTCAAAAATCTCAAGGTCGGCACTATAAGAAATATTTTGAGCTTCTCCATGACGCTTTTT
>NZ_CEYIHJ010000213.1:974-2562 GCF_982836095.1 Kosmotoga sp. | reverse complement strand
TCTTCGCTGGCCTTTACTATAGCTTTACAAATTATCAGCCAACAGAGGTACAGAAATTCAGAATGCGATTTGTGCCAGAGGAAGCAATGATGATTCACACTGGCATTTTTTTGAACGAAGGCGATGTTTCGCATGAAGATGTTGCAGCAGTCTTCGACCCGGTCAACTTTGTGCTGTACGATGTGGGAGTAAAGCTCAATGATAAACAAATAGAAGCTGTTAGAAAATATTTGGACTGTGAAGAACTCATTGAGGATTTTCTCGCAGGAAATTTAAGAAAAGAGATGTCCGTTGCAGATTTCATGAAAAAATATATGAAAGCAAAGAGCAATCTGTTCAAAAGTTATGTTCCAGACTTCATCGGTTTGAGTAACTTCAAGAAGATGCTCAAAGATGAGTATTTCTGGATATCACTTAAGAACGCTTTCGTTTACTCGGGCGTGGTGGTGCCTGTTCAGACGTTATTAGCCGTACTGCTTGCCGTTGCTGCGAACATGAAGATTAGGGGCAGGAAATTTTTCAAAGTTATCTTCTTTCTTCCTTCCATTTCTTCTTCAGCTGCCATATCGATGATCTTCTGGCTTATATACTCGAAACCTGGTGTGCTGAATAGGCTGCTGTCTTATGTTGGATTGCAACCAGTTGACTGGCTTAACAATCCCAGTACGGCGTTAGGTGCAATCATGGTTTTAAATGTGTGGACAACAGCAGGGTACTTCATGATCACGTTTCTCGCAGGATTGCAAGGAATACCGAGATCAATCTACGAAGCAGCTGAAATAGATGGGGCAAGATTCTGGACAAGATTTTGGAGGATCACATTCCCTCTTCTCCGACCTCAAATTTTGTTCGTTTCCACAATGGGAATTATCGGTTGCATGCAGGTATTTGACCAAATCTATTTCTTGATAAAGAACATGAGAAACATTACCATATCTTACTACATATACAAGAATGCTTTTGAGTATCATAACATGGGTTATGCGTCAGCGATAGCCATGGTGCTTTTTCTCATAATACTCGTCATAACCTCAATACAGAGAAAAATCGTCAAAGAAGAGGCGTATTTCTGATGAAAAGAGAGGGGTTATATGAATAAATGGAGGATAGGATTGATAGTTTCATACATACTTTTGATTGCGTATGCTGTCATTTCCATTTTTCCCTTCATGTGGTCAGCACTGGTATCCATAACTCCTATGAAGTATACCGATGAGAATGGAGTAGAGCGTGGGGTCGACATTATGAAATGGCCACCAGATATCAATTTTTTCCGGTGGCCAGTTAAGGTTTTTGGGGCACCGGGAACACTATCCAATTACCTGCAGATTTTCAGAATAACTCCCTACGCTAGGTGGATACTTAACACTGTTCTGTATGCACTATTGGTAACTATAGGCCATTTGTTGTTTGACACGCTTGGGGGGTATGCATTTGCAAAATTACGATTTCCCTTGAAAAATTTCTGGTTCACGATGTTCCTTGCTACCTTAATGATCCCAGGGCATGTTACGATGATTCCAAACTACAGCCTTATGGTAAAATTCGGTTTTGTGAATACCTATTACGGTCTCTTCATTCCAAAGCT
>NZ_CEYIHJ010000213.1:0-964 GCF_982836095.1 Kosmotoga sp. | reverse complement strand
TAGTATTCAGCAATGTGACATTACGTGTATTTCTTGTAATTTGCGCTGCCGTATTTGCTCATATTAAATTATTGATCGTATTTTTCTATGATAAGTATCAGTCTTTGGCCTTTTTCTCATGCGTCAGTTCTTCTTAGGTATTCCCCGAGAACTTGAGGAAGCGGCAAAAATAGACGGTGCTTCCATATTCAGAACATATGCCAGGATAGTTCTACCGATCTCAAAGCCAGCTATTGCCGCTTTAGCCATTTACACTTTTGTAGGAACATGGAACGATTTTCTATGGCCTCTTCTTATGACGTCTGACAAGAACATGTACACCCTAACCGTTGGCCTTGACTTTTACAGGACAAGCTATTATACTTTCTGGCAATATATGATGGCTGCTTCTATCTTGATGACTATTCCCATGATAATAATCTTTCTGAGCTTTCAGAAGTACTTTGTTGAGAGCAGTATCTCAACGGGTTTGAAAGGTTGATTTTATGAGAGATTTCTATTTCTACGAAAGTGGAAGGAAGCTTTATTACTTTGGGCGTCTTAGCGGAAATAACGAACACATAGGATGGCACGTAACGGGAAAGATGGGGGGACTTTGGTTTGGTAATACGAGGATTCTTTCCTCTGTGAAGCTTTTAAAAAAAGGCGAGAATATTGTACCAAGTGGGTTCATCAATAAGCTTTATTACAGAACCCTTTATTATGGGAAAACAAGGTTGAATTTTCTTGCCCACCCCTTGGAGCAGCTCCTTGTTCTGTACTTGGAAAACGCTGAACCTGATCATGAACTTGCGCTTTATCTCGAGCAGACACCCACGATTCTAGGAGGTGGTGCTCATCGCATTAAATTGAAAATACTCAAGAGATTGCCACTAACGATCATTTCCATCTTATTAAACCATGGCAAGAGGATATTTATTACTGTTAAGAAAGTATTACGCAATTCCAAAAGTTCTGTTGTTGT
>NZ_CEYIHJ010000212.1:0-2626 GCF_982836095.1 Kosmotoga sp. | reverse complement strand
TATCCCTATTAGGGACTCGGATAAAATCTGATTATAACGGATTTTGGGGAGACGTCCGAAACCCACCTAATGAGGCTGAAATTAAAAGATTTTGTAGCCAATTGTCATGATAGCTAAATCCATTGAGTCTTTCAGCTGGACTTTTTAACCCACCATGCTTTTTTACTGTCAACGGATTCGATGGGGAAAAATTGGTAATACAGACCTCGTAAATACTAACCTACAGCTGAGCCCACGACTATGGAAAAACAGCGAGATAGATAAAATTTGGACAATCAACCCTACGAAACCAGCGCATTTAAAATGGACATTAAGTAACGTTACAACTTAATATAGCATATATATATTAGAATACCGTACAAAATGATTGCATTTTGTTGGTTGTTTGGTATCTTGGTGGAAAATTCACCTCCACCAGGAACACCATGAAGCAAAGTAAACTTTTCAAAGAGAATCGTAAGAATCCCATAAAATACATTGGCCGTAGAAGTGGCCTCGGCATTGAAGTCCGTGGTGGCAAAAAAGGCTTGGCTATACAATACAACCACGATCAAGAGATTAGGCGAGTTGATCTTTCTGATACACCTGCAAAACGAATTTTTATTATAGATCTTGTTGAGGCTGGTGCCTACAAATCAAAATTAGCAGATGTACTATCGATAAGCAGGCAGACCATTGATAACTATATTGCCAGAAAGGAGGTATTTGGAACTGAAGGATTAATTAATAGCTTTCGAAAGAGTCAAAGTACTAATCTAGCAGAACAGAGGAAAGCAAACCAGGATCAATTGATAAAAGGAGATGTAACAAGTCAAATCAACGAGATACGAAAAAAAGAACAAGCAAAAAAGGACAGCAACATGCCTGTTCAGCTTACTCTCCCCTTCAACATAGAAAAGGATGAAAAAGAAAAGATAATCTCTATTGCAGAGCAACCTTTCACAGAGAATCACAAGTGGGAAAAAACTAGATATGCTGGTGTATTTATGTACATAATACATTTGCTGTTTAGTTCCAGATTGCTCAGTTTGCTGGGAGGATATTTCGGCAATTCTTATAAAATATTTATGGTTTTCATTTTGATGGTAGCGATAAACACCCGCTCTCTTGAACAGTTGAAGAATGTTCGTAAGCGTGAAGCTGGTATCATTCTCGGCCTGGGGCGTATACCCTCTAAGCCCAAGGTTTGGGAGTGGTTTTATCGTGCTGCTCATCTAAAAGTGGGTCAGGATGTACTTGATGATTACTTTCTGTATCAAGTTCGCTCTGGCAAAGTGGGCTGCAATTATCTGTTTATAGATGGGCATTTACTTCCCTATACCGGCAAGAAAAAAGTCCATTGTGGTTTTAGCACACAACGAGGCATCCCTCTGCCAGGACAAACCAATATGGTCACCTGTGATGCTACTGGTCGTGTTGTTGATTTTGACATCCAGGAAGGCACTGGAGATCTACGTGCGTACATTTCAGTTCTTGCTGCAAAATGGTCCAAGGAAATGCCAGCACCAACCATTTTTGTTTTCGATCGTGAAGGTTATGGCGGAGATTTCTTTTACGGACTACAACAAAACGGTGTATACTTTTCCACATGGGATAAACATGTAAATACTGAGAAACTTTCAAAAATTCCGGAGGATGATTTTGCGGAAGAGCTCGAGTTCAACAACAAGAAATACCGTTATTTTGAACAATTCAAAGAGTTTAAGGCGACAACAAGTGAGGGAGAAGAAAAAACAATTTCATTACGACAATTTATCATCTGGAATATGAAAGCTGGACGCAGAACTGCCATTCTGTCACATACAGGTGAGGATAAAATATCTGCCAAGGATTGCATAATAGGAATTCTCAACCGTTGGGGTGCTTCGGAAAACACATTTAAGCACATCAAAGACAATCATCCGTACCATTACCACCCGGGATTCAAATGCACCAAAAGTGATAATCAGGAAATTGCAAACCCAATACTAAAAGACTTAAAAAAGGGTATTCAGAAATTAACAAGAGCGATCAAAGCCCTAAAGGTCAGACTTGCAGGTAAAACACCTCTTTACAACAAAGATGGTTCTGTGCGTAGTAATAGCGCCTATGCTAATCTCAAAAAGAAAATAAGCACCGAAGAATCTGTTCTTGAGCAATCAAAAATAGACGCAAAAAATGAACCTGAACGAGTTAATACTTCAACCCTTGAGGATTATAAACAATTTGAACGGATTGATAACGAAGGGAAAAAACTGTTTGATCTTGTAACTTCTTGTGTTTGGAATACTCGGAAAGAGTTGGTAGATTGGCTCCGCCCGCATTGGGCCAACGATAATGAGATTGTGGATCTTTTTTACGCTATCACAAAATGCCATGGTTGGGTACGCAGCAGCAAGCACGAAGTGCGGGTGCGACTTGAACCGCTCGAGCAACGTAGCCGTCGCTTTGCTCAGGAACAATTGTGTAAGAAATTATCTTTTTTGGGAGCTAAATTACCAAATGGCAAGCAAATGGTTATTGAAGTGGGCAGCAGTCCCTTGCCAACCTAAAATGTCCAAAAAAGAGGCCCTTTTGGAAACTCGTTGACGATGTCTGTCCAAGGCATTACCCTTGACGTTCGGCTACTATGGCTTCTGCTGACTTC
>NZ_CEYIHJ010000211.1:1856-2694 GCF_982836095.1 Kosmotoga sp. | reverse complement strand
TCCAATTAAAAAGTTAGACACTTCCTTCGGTAAAATAAATGCTGCTCTTATGTTTAGTTCACCTTTTTTAAACGTAAATGATACTCTCTCATCAGGAAACCACCAATTCACAACTTCCATGGTAACAGCAGCTGAATTTGCGAATTTTATTAAATCCGAATTCATATTATAAATTGCTGTAAAATCAGAACCTGCTATGCTAAGACGACAAGTATGATTTAAATTGCCCTTAAAATGGACGGCGACAAGTTTTTCTCCAGGCTCTGCTGATATAATTCTTTTTAATCCTGCAACTTTACTACTAATGGAACTTATAACTTCCACTTTAGTAACTTCCAAATTTAATTGAGCCAAATCGACAAGCCAGGGAGGATCTTTTTGATTGCCAACTTGACTGTTTAACTTATTCATCGAAAGGAAAACAATAGCAAGGAACAACAGTTTTGTGCAGCTCATTTTAGGACCTCCCTTTTTCCACCTTCAACTGAAGCGTGACAGATTTGCCAGCGCGAACCATTACATAATTGCATCAAGGTTTCTTTTAATTCTCGATTTTTCATAATACCCATAAGGAGCCAAGTTGTATGCTTTCTCCAAAGTCTCAATCGCTTCTTTCCTTTGCCCAAGTCGGTATTCGGAAACTCCTATTGACATCAAAACTAATGGATCTTGTGGATTTTTAGCAAACGCCTTTTTGTATAGTTTTAATGCTTTTTTAGGTTTTGACTCTGCAATACTATCCGCCTCTTTCATAAATTTTGCTGATTCGAGAGCATGTCGAAGCTCTTCTTTTGAGGGAGTGAAAGATATAGTCTCACCTGGGAAACTATTGTGATCG
>NZ_CEYIHJ010000211.1:0-1846 GCF_982836095.1 Kosmotoga sp. | reverse complement strand
ATTGACTATTGACTCACTTGCAAGATAAGACATTAGAATATCCGGAGGAATGGACGCAAGCAGCAACATTCTCATCTCTCTTGTCTCCGCATTCATTACTCACCTCTCTTATTAATTATCAATTTTCACCAAACCATCCCTTTGCACTGCATTCATAACTCATTACAAAGGCCTGTAAACCACTTTAGCTTCCTGTTATTGTCAAATCACATCTTGAGCTACTCCTACAAGAAAACTTCAATACCTTAATTATAGGCTATGAAAAGCGCAAATAAATCTTCTGCCTCAAGATCTTTCATCCGAGACAGATACTTCTTTTTTTGACTGCAAGCAATATAATTTGGCTTCGTTAGAAAGCCCTATAATGAGGCCTATTGGGAAGCTTAATATGACCAAGGCGATCCTTGCCCAGTTTTTCCTTTCGACAAGCTGTGAATACAGAGTGCAGACAATTACTGAATAAACAAGTGTCGCGAAGATTGTTATCAGATCACCAGATACTATACCGTTTAGCAAGGTTAGGATGTTAACAACTATGACTACAATTAGCCAGGTTTTGATTTCTTTCGGAAGTTCCTGTTTCAGATATGCTCGCGCTACTTTTTTTGTCTTAAAATCATACCCACAATCACAGCGCTGCTGTATCAGGATTTATCAAGCCGCAACGTGGGCAATCCATATCTTCCTCCTTGCATTTGATGCTGTTTCATCCGACAATTTCAAGATTATCGTCTTTACTGCAAATCCGCAAAATAAGACCAAAGCTGCGCCAAAGAAATGCTACAAAAAGCATCGCTATTATTACTCAAGTGTCATCCTTAAAAATTTCCTCCCCTCCTCTGTACGCTGATCCCAACATTATCTCTGCATCGGCAGTTCAAAAGTAGTGTTCAATAAATACCATTACAGCACAGGAACACTTTTCAAGCTCCAACAGAACTACTTTTACCACTCGCGTTACCCGTGAACAAGCCCTTGATAAAGGCGTAAATACCGATTAAAAACAACACCGGCGGGTAATAAAAAATAATACCCGCAGCATAACCGCCCACAAACCAGACGACAGCAATCACCATCATAGTGATTCCGCCGAGCACGCCTTTTTGTACGCCTTTTTTCTCCGGGGCAAAAAAACTATCGTCAACTTCCGACATGGCTTCTTTTTCCGCTTTCAGTGTGACTTTTCGGTCCCGGATTGGATCAAGAATAAAAGTTTCGCAGTCGCCGATGAAATGCGGCTTTGCGTGGGTCAGACCGCAAAGAATGCCCTGGGATATGTTGGATTCGTAGTGACGGCACCTTGCGCAAAACTTGTTATAGTCCACCATGACATAACCTTCCTATTTCTGAAATAGTACGAATTCAGCTATTGATAATTATTAACGGCCATTTCACACGGCTATAATGTTAAGACTCTTTATGCAGCCGGTAAATATTTTACAGATGGAGTAAATGGAGACATAAAAGGAATGTTTCAGCGAGAGATGTAATTCTATCACCCGCCCTGCAACTCTTATTTTGAGCGATAGCAACGACTCGCAAAACCGGCCTCCCATGATCAACTCTGCTCTCAACAAAAAAACATCATTCCCAAAAACGCGATTTAACCGGATGATCTATCAGGAAGGAAAGAGAAGTAGAAAGAATGCGCCGCGTTTGACGATGCAATCTCAAAAAGTATACCACGAGGATGAAATACAAAAATAAATGGAGAATGAGAGTATTTTATAATGATCTGTTTCTTATAGTTTTAAGTTGGGGCTATTTAGATAAATTGAAAAACGTTCGCCCCTGTCATAAACTACTGTCGTCAGATCGACCCCATCTCGATCCTCTTTTGACCCCA
>NZ_CEYIHJ010000210.1:0-2726 GCF_982836095.1 Kosmotoga sp. | reverse complement strand
CGGTTCTCGGCCTCTCGGATTCTCGTTCTCGAATCTCGCAACTCGCTACTCGAACATCGTAACTCGGCTCTTGATATACTCGTAACTCGGTTCCTGGCATACTCGTTACTCGAAACTCGGCTCTTGATACACTCGTTACTCGGTTCTCGAAACACTCATAACTCGAAAAAGGGGTGATCATATGAAAATAATGATCGATATGGATGATGTTCTAACTAATTTCAATGTCGCTTTTTTAGAAGTTGCAAATGAGATGTACGGAACGCCTGTTGATACAACAATTACTGTTTGGGATTTCTGGAAATGCGTTCCAGGGTTAACTCTTGAAATGGAAGAGAAGGTTTGGGAAAGGATAAAATCCACTAAAAATTTCTACGAAAGCTTGCCCGCCTACGCCTCGCCCCGAGATCTAAAAAGGCTTGCAGATCTATTAGATGAGGGAATCCACGAATTTTATTTTATAACTTCCCGTTTTCCAACGAAAGGCAGAAGTGTCCAGGCTCAAAGCCAGAGATGGCTTGAAAAGCATCTTGGGCGCTCTGGGGCGGTGATCGTGAGCTCTAATAAGGGGCAGCTTTGCCAGATTCTTGGTATAGAGTACGCCGTCGATGATGCCCCGCATCACATAGAAAACCTTCTCAATCATGGAATCAATACTTATATCATAGATTGGCCTTATAATCGACACATAGAGCACAGGTTCAGGGTTAAAACCCTTGGGGATTTTCTCGATAGCATAATTTAAAAAATGAAAGGGGGCGATTATTATGAAAAAGATTAGTTTCCTGCTTTTGCTTATCATGCTGGTACCTTCACTTTTATCGCTTGCAGCCGTTTCTCCAAAGTGGGAGGATCAGATAATTTACTTTGTTATGATTGACAGATTTGCAAATGGAGATACAACAAATGATGATTTTGGCCTTGGGGAATATGGCAATGACAACGCTCATTACAATGGTGGCGATTTGGCAGGACTTATTGAAAAACTCGATTATATTAAGGGATTAGGAGCCACAGCAATATGGATAACTCCTCCAATTGCCAACCAGTGGTGGAACCCCTGGGTTAATTACGGCGGATATCATGGGTATTGGGCAAGGAATTTCAAGAAAGTGGAAGAGCATTTTGGTAACCTTCAGTTGTACAAAAAATTTGTGGAAGAGGCCCATAAAAGAGGGCTATTGGTTATTCAGGATATAGTTACAAATCACGTAGGTGACTATTTTAAATTCGTTGATGGTGAGTTTTTACTCAATAACAAGAGTACTCCAACAAGCGCACCGGAACAAAGTCCCTTTTTCTTCAACAATTATCCTGAGGACAAAGCTAAAGATATATATCACTGGACCCCTGATATCAGTGACTTCTCCGATCCCGATCAAAGATTGAATTATCAGATGTCTGGACTTGATGATCTGAATACCGAAAATTCCGTTGTTATAGAAGCTTTGAAAGATTCGTACAATTTCTGGATAAAAGAAGTCGGAGTGGATGGGTTCAGGATAGATACCGTGATTTACGTTCCCCACGAATTCTGGAAGGAATTTCTTTTGGGTGGCAATGGTATATATGAAACAGCAAAGAGTATTGGGAAAGATAACTTCATAACGTTTGGCGAAGCCTGGGTCAGATCTGATCCCTTTGACGACTCTGGTGAGCAGGTGATAAAGAGCTATTTCAATGATGGCATGAATGCTATGCTTGATTTTCCTCTCAACATTGAGATCAGGCGCGTGTTCAAAGAGGGAAAGGCAACGGCGAATCTCAGATATAGGCTTGAAAAACGCGAGGAGTACGACCATCCTGAACGGCTGGTTACTTTTGTCGATAATCACGATATGGAAAGGTTCTTAAAAGGAGCAGGACTGGCTTCTTTAAAGCAAGCGCTGGCCTTTCTCTTCACGCTGCCGGGTATCCCAACTATATACTATGGAACCGAACAGGGCTTTTCAGAGACAAGAGCTGCTATGTTCAAGGAGGGATATGCTTCCGGTGGTATCGATCATTACAATACGAATTTTGAACTGTACAAATTCATTAAGGAATTGGCTGATCTGAGAAAGGCATATCCAGTTTTCAGAAATGGTCGAGTTACTGTATTAAAGGACAATCCTAATGGGCCGGGCATTTTTGCCTTCAAAATCGAGGATTCTGAAGCTACTGCCTTTGTGATGTTCAATACTGCTGATGAAAGAAGGATAATAACCAACCTCGATACTGGCCTTGAGCCTGGAACAGTGATAGAACCGATTTATGCATACAGTATCTTGAAGAAAAAATATACCGTCGGCGAAGCAGGAAAGCTCAACATAATAATGAACCCAAGATCTTTTTATGTTGCTGTGGTAACTGATGAGCGGAAGAGTTACAAGACTTCAACGCTTGAAATATATCCAGAGTTAGAAGACAGCCAAAAAATCAATGGAAACATTTTACTGAAGGGGAGAGCGGTCAATGCAACTTCGTTAAAAATCATTTTTGATGGCCGTATAGATTCAAGTGTAACCATAGATGTGACGAACGGGCAGTGGTCTTATAACTGGGATATTTCCAAATTCGATCCCGGTACACATACAATCGTTTTCAAAGTTTATGGCAAAAAGAGGACCGATTACATGTATTCTAAGGATTATAGGGTGGTAATCGATATTCCAGAAGTGACACTTATTAATAAGGAAGATCCCGAAGGCGATGACAAAGGCCCTTACGGAAAATACTCATATCCA
>NZ_CEYIHJ010000209.1:0-2733 GCF_982836095.1 Kosmotoga sp. | reverse complement strand
ACTGAGTAAATTCTCTCCATGCCTGGTGCCTTTATTATGTTTTCCGCGAAAACTTTTCGTATGATTTCACGAGTAGGCTCCACATTCAACTGGTCTATACGTGGATATACATTTTCAGCTATGAGCACGGGTTTTCCAGCTTCTGTCAATATTTCTGTTATTGTTTCTGTGGCTGTGATGTTCCCGGCAAAGATCACGGGCACGTTTAAAGGGAGGGTAGCCAGGAGCTTTGCATTGTGTATCACAGTTTCCCGCTCTCCGTAATCCACGCCGCCAGCAAGGAGGATTATTCGCGGGTCTACCTCTACAATATGTTCTAGATCTTTGCTGTTTAACTTTCCAGCTGAGACATACTTTATCACCGCACCTGCCCCTAAAGCCGCCTCACGAGCGGCTTTAACAGTCATGTCATAGACAAGCCCATGGACTGTCATTTTCAGTCCCCCAGCAGCGCTGCTTGTGGCAAGAAAGATGTTCCAATCAAGTGTATCGACATTCAAGCGCTTTTTAAGGGTGGAAATTGCCCTTTCGATTCCAAGCGTCACATCACCGGTATCTACAGTAGTATAATGCTCTCCCTGGGAAAGAAATCTCAATTTTCCTGAGCCATCTGATGCAAAGGCCGAAAGCACAGTTGTGGTACTGCCAATTTCAGCAATAAGTGCATCAACTTTCATTTTCTTTACCTGCTTTCAAGAAGTTCTCGTACAATGCGGTTGACAATTTTGCCATCGGCTTTTCCCTTAACCCGTGGCATAAGTTCTTTCATGACTTTGCCTAAATCGGATGGCTTGGCGGCACCCATGCTGTCGATGATTTCTATCGCCAATTCTCTTATTTCGTTTTCGGATAACATCTTAGGCATAAATTCTTTTAAAATGTTCAATTCAGCTTCTTCAGAGGCGGCCAGTTCATTTCTGCCAGCATTCTTGTACGCTGCAATAGATTCTTCGCGTTTTTTGGCTTCCTTCAAAACAATATTTTGCACGAGCTCATCTGTAATACCCTTGTTTCTGGCCTCCGCTGAAGAGGCAAGATAGTTTTTAACAGAAGCCACAATTGCACGAAGCGTATTAAGCTTCACATGGTTCTTTTCCTTCATTGCTTTTTTTATCTCTGATTGAATATTGTCGTAGAGGTTCATATCATTCCTCCTTTTTCTCAGAAGCCTGTTCGGTTGCGAGTTCCTCTTCTGTAAAACTCACAGGCCTTACAAGTGGGAAGGGAATTATATCTCTTATATTTGGTGAATCAGTTATGAACATCAGGATTCTATCTATCCCTATGCCCAGTCCGCCCGTTGGGGGCATTCCATATTCGAGCGCTCTTACAAAGTCCATATCCATCATATGTGCTTCTGCATCACCAGCGTCTCTCAAACCAGCTTGATGAAGGAACCTCTTATATTGCTCAACGGGGTCATTCAACTCACTAAAGGCATTGGCACACTCCATACCATTAATCACCAACTCAAAGCGTTCAGTTACACGAGGATCATTTCGGTGTTTCTTTGCGAGAGGGGAAATAATTACTGGATGTTCTAATACAAAAGTGGGAGCTACGAGTTCATCTTCCACGAGATCCCATAGCTTTTCAATAAGATGACCTCGCTCCTTGATCTCTGGTATATTGTCATGGCTCTCCAAAACCTGAAGAAGTGCTTCGTCGCTGTCTTCGAGAATATCGACACCAAGGCGTTCTTTGATAAAATCCCTCATTTTCACCTTTCGCCAGGGTCTGGAGAAGTCAATTTCTTTTCCTTGATATTCAATAACTGTCCCACCGGTTAGTTTTTCCACGACAGAACTTATAAGGGCTTCTGTTAATTCCATCATATCCTCATAATCTGCGTAGGCTTGATAAACTTCCATCATGGTGAATTCCGGATGATGCTTGTAGGAGATACCCTCGTTTCTAAAATTTTTCCCAATTTCGTAGATTCTTTCGAAACCACCTACAAGATACCTTTTTAGATAAAGTTCTTCCGCAATTCGCATGTACATGTCCACATCAAAAACATTTATGTGGGTAATAAAAGGTCTTGCTGAAGCACCACCTGTGACAGAATGTAATATCGGTGTTTCTACCTCCATAAATCCCCTCTGATTTAGGAATTCTCTTGTCAATCTTAGAAGCTCAAATCTCTTTTTGAATCTTTCGAGAGCTTCATCATTGGACAGCATTTCAACATAACGCTGTCTGTAAATTATTTCCTTATCCTTTAGTCCATGCCATTTTTCAGGTAGCATTCTGATGGCTTTTGAGAGAATTTCGAATTTTTGTACGTAAATCGACATCTCCCCTGTATGCGTCCTAAAAGGGAAGCCTTCTATTCCCACAAAATCTCCAAGGCTTATGTGCTTTTTGAAGAGTTTAAAATTCTCGTCTCCCACGGAATCTTTTCGGATATAAGCTTGTATTCTTCCCGAATCGTCTTTTAGAACAAAGAACGCCGATTTTCCGTGATGTCTCAATGCCACTACCCTTCCAGCTGTGGAAAGAATAGCATCTTCCTTGGTTTCCGATGCCTCAAGATAGTCGTATTCTTCTTTTATCTTTGCAGATGAATGGGTTTTGCTAAATCTGTACGGATAAGGTTCGATACCAAGCTCTCTTAATTCAGCAATGTTCTGCATTTTTTGTTGTCAGAACCCGCCATGTATCATTGCAACTACCATTATGAGTTCCGGCAATCCCAATTTTCAAATTCAAATGGTCAAAGAGAGCCTGAGT
>NZ_CEYIHJ010000208.1:465-2792 GCF_982836095.1 Kosmotoga sp. | reverse complement strand
ACGAGGTCAAAGGGATTTTGAACATCGTTTTGAAAGAATACCCTGCGGTTACGGCTAAATTCACCTATGTCGGCCCTAAGCTTCTTGATGTCGATACTCTTGAAGCTTCTGGTCTGAGCTTTAAAAACGGTTATCCAATGAAACCTTACAACTTAATCTATGAAATCCCCCGAACCAAGGAAAAGCTCGCAGCACTGTTTCAGAACGAGGGATATTTTGAGCCCTTTTATGAAATCGAATGGGAAACCGTTCCAGACAAAAGCAAGATTATGAACGAAGAAGTAAACGAGCCGATTGAGGTGCATTTCATCATAAAAACCTATTACCTCTGGGACGTAGAATTGCAAGGCGACTTTTCCGAAGAATTTGGTATGGTATTAAAAGACAAACTAGAGCTAAAAACCTTCAAATCTCTCTATGACAAGCCATCCTTAATGAGGCTTTTTGTCAAAAAGAAAGATTATGTGCCAAAGCAAGAGGATATCGTAGAAGCTGTCAAGACTCTTTATAGCTCCTATCTCCTGAATAAAGAAGGGCCCTGGGATCAGAAGGCAGTTTATCAACTTATGTTGCTTACTTTGAACAACGCTTTTCAAAGTGTGAAAACTGCTGATGTACCTGAAGGTGTGGAACCTTCTAAAATAATAAGTTTTTATTTAAGACCAGCAGATTACATAAAAGAACCCTTCGAAGTCAACGGTATTTTTGTCAAAGGAAATGAAAATCTTCCGGAGCTGAGCATCTTAATGGCCTCTAATTTGAAAGAAGGCGAGGAAATAACCAATGAAAAACTCGCTCTTGCAATAGACTCTGTTTATAAACTCTTCCAGGACAATGGCTATCCTTTCTCATCCATTTCCGCTTTTGTGGATACAGAACGGGGCTTTTTGACCTTTGAGATTCACGAACCAAAAGTGAGAGAAATTAACGTGAATTTCGATGGTGAGCAAAAAACTCGGGACTACCTGATTCAGGACAGGATAGTTATTGAAAAAGGAAAGACTTTGAAGCTCGATGATTACAGAAACACCTATGCCCTTTTAAAAGGCACCAATTATTTTGAATCTGTTACCATAAACCCAGTGCCTGTGAATAAGGATGCTCTCGATGTGACTATAACGCTTAAAGAAAAGGACAGAAACGGCAAGTTCATGGGTGGAGGTGGCTGGCAAAATGGCATCAACCTCAATCTCGATGTTGGTATATTAAATCCCTTTGGTTATGGGCAGGATATTGCAACAATACTCACAATAAATGTACCTATCAAAGGTAACAAGCAAGAAGAATATGATGCATCACTTGGGGCAACGACTACCACAACCAGCTCTCCTACTTATAACATAACTCTCAATTACTCCCTTCCAAAGGCCGGTGGATCAAACTGGGATTTATCGACTTCGGCGGCTTTTAATTATTACGGTAAGGCAGAAGTTACTGAAGAAGCGACAGCCAGCGACGCTACTACAACTACTATCACTTCCAAATACACAGAAATTAGTTTTGCCTTTTCACCGAAATATCGGATTTCTCCTACTTCCAGAGTGGGATTTTCCACTGGTTTTGAATCCATCTCAAAGGAATCGACTATTGCAACAGAGACATCTTTGGATTCTACATACTCAGATGTGCAAACGGGCTTTGATGGCCTTTATCTCTCTGCAAATTACAATTTCAGCACCAGAGATGATTTATTGCGACCTAATCTTGGTTCCGAGCTTTCAGCAAATGCTTATGTTCGAGGTTTGCTCGGGGACTACGGGCAAGGGTTCTTTGGACTTAAAACCGAATACAAAAAGTTCATAAAACTTGGAAATAAAGACCAATTTACCCAGCCAACAACAGGTCCTGTTATCGGGATACGTTTGGGTACAGAACAACTCTTCCCCTTTAACAATACCGAGGGTGTCTATGAAAAGTATCTGCTCTCACCTGATTATTACATAAGGGTGAAAACTTCATCGATTTTCGATCAGGAATATTATGGCGTAACTGCCGGGTCCCTTCAAATAAGGTTCCCAGTTAGCAATGGGTCTATCCCCGTTGATATCACAGCTTTTGCTGATGCCGTATTTTATCGTAGCAGCCCAACCCTTGTAGATTTTATAGGTAAAGACAATGTAATCGATCTAGGTTTAAGCCTGGATATATCCATTCCCATGATAGGGGTAATAAGATTGGGGTATGGATACAATTCATATCTATACGCAAATGCTGTTGAGCCTTACTGGGGGACATTCTTCTTCGGTTTCGGTCCTGCATTCTAAAAAAACGGGGCGTTAGCCCCGTTTTTTTGTTCGATTATCTACCTGATCATTTCAGCATGCCAC
>NZ_CEYIHJ010000208.1:0-455 GCF_982836095.1 Kosmotoga sp. | reverse complement strand
CCACTGAAAAAATTCATAGCTGCTCTTGCATTCGCTTCGGCATTGTAGCCACCTTCTTGAACAATCAGCAAAGGCATATCTAATTCACCCAGTTGCTTACCTATCATAAAGAAATCGCTATCAACAAGGGAAAAATAACCTATAGGATCCTCAGTATGGGTATCAAAGCCCAGGGAGACAATTAGAAGGTCGGGATCGAAAGTCTCCACTTCAACAAGGGCTTTTTCGAGCGTCCTAAGGTAATCGGAGCCGGTAATGTCACCTTCAAGGGGAAAATTGAAATTGTATCCCAACCCTTCATCCTCACCTATTTCCCAGCTGTGACCGCTGATCCAGGGATAATATTTTTCAGGCGAACCGTGTAAAGATACATAAAGCACGGTTGAATCGTCATAGAAAATCTCTTGAGTACCGTTCCCGTGATGGAAATCCAGGTCGAGAATTGCAACATATCC
>NZ_CEYIHJ010000207.1:1232-2812 GCF_982836095.1 Kosmotoga sp. | reverse complement strand
TATTTAAGAAATACATTAAAATAATTGAGGTGATGTGATGAAAAATTATCTGAAGAATTTCTGGCTTTATGCCGCAGGAAGATTTGTTTCTCTCATTGGAAGCGGGGTACAGTATTTAGCTTTGTCACTATACATCCTCGACATCACCGGTTCAGGTACGATGATGGGGACTTTTCTCGTAGTGAGTATGCTTCCAAGAGTGATTTTCGCTCCGTTTGCTGGTGTGGTTGGAGATAGGTTCAACAGGAAGAAAATAATGGTTTATTTGGACTTTGCCAGAGGAGTGTTGATTTTTCTCCTGGCATTTATCGCCTATAAAGGAATGCTGTCACTCGTTGTTATATACATATCTCAGCTTTTAATTTCAACCCTTGATATCTTTTTTGATCCCGCAACTGGTGCTATGGTGCCTGATATAGTTCCCAAAGAAAAACTCACAAGGGCTAACTCAATTCTCGGTTCGATAAACAGCTTCAGCTACATCATTGGGCCAGCTGTTGGGGGAATACTATATCCTCTGGGGATCGGCATCGTTTTTATCTTAAACGCTTCATCTTTCATTGCTTCGGGTATCAGTGAGATGTTTATAGAGTACAAGCAAACAACAGAGAAAAAGAAGATGACAGCCAGGCAATTCTTCGAGGATTTTAAGGGAGGCTTAGAATTCCTGAAGAACAGGTCAGATATTTTCCTGATAATGACCTTTGCGATGATAACGAACTTCCTTATGGCACCTGTATTCATGGTTGTTATGCCTTATTTCGCCAGAACTGTCGTGGGATTCAGCAGCCAGCAATATGGTATTTTAAATTCCACCTGGGTTGTGGGTGGTTTGATAGGGAATTTATTAATAGCATCCTTCCTCTCCAGGACAAACCCGGGAAAACTCTTTGATGTGGGGCTTTTTGGTCAAATAGGCGCATTTTTTGTATTCAATGTGCTTATGTTCCCAATGCTGGTAAAAACTTTTGGTGGCGCGAGCTGGATGTACCTTGGCGTTCTGTCAGTATCGTTCATCGTAGCTGGTACGCTGAACGCATTTATAAACACGCCCCTCAACGTTTTTTTCCAGCGGACTATCCCCACGGAAGTGCGTTCCCGGGCTTTTTCGGTGCTTTCTGTGCTATCACAGCTCATCGTTCCGCTCGGAACCGCTCTCTTTGGGTTCCTTGTAGATAGGATGCCAGCGCATTATCTGGTGCTTGTAGCGCTATCACTTACAATTGGCGTGACAATTCCTTTCCTCGCAACAGGAAAATTAAACGTACTGAAAACGGAAACCGAAGGTTGATTTTAGCAATGCTCCGGGTATAAACTATATATAGCTCATTATCCAAGGAGTGATAAATATGCCCTTTAAAAGCCTATTTCTCTCTGGGTCGCCAGACGCCAATCCAGTAAAAGACAGAGCTCTTGTAAAAACGGAACTTTCTGAAGTCGAAGTTGTACTCGTGAAACACAGTGATTTTTCCAGGATTCTGGACATATGCAAGGATTTCGCGAGCAAAGGTGGAAACGCGATAATCCTTTGCCCAGGATTCACTCATGAGCAAGTTGCAGAAATTGCCAAAACCGTAGGG
>NZ_CEYIHJ010000207.1:0-1221 GCF_982836095.1 Kosmotoga sp. | reverse complement strand
ATTCATTGAGAAAAAAGAAAGGCTAATAACACTCGAAAACAGAGGCCTAACTTTTGGAGATGGGCTTTTTGAAGTTCTAAGGGTAAAGGATGGGCATATTTTCTTCTTCGAAGACCACCTGGCACGAATGAAGAGTAGCGCTGTATTTTTTGGTATTCCCTTTCCATATTCGCTTGATGAAATAAAAGACAGGGCCCGGGAATTAATCGCATTCAATGGTATAGATGATGGCGAGCTGTATGTAGAACTAACCCGCGGTATCGATCAAAACCGCGAACACAAGTATCCATCTGAAAACACACAACCTACTTTTTTCATGTTAGCTATCCCGCTGCGCGAAATAGACCCTTCGAATTGGGAAAGAGGCGCAGTTGTCTTTGGCTTTCCCGATCTTAGGCATAAATTGTGTGAGCACAAGACGATTAACCTTTTACCCAATGTGATGGCTAAAAACTTCGCATATAAGCGTGGGGGTTATGAGGCACTCATGTACAGAGAGGATTCAAAGGGCAGGTACGCGACTGAAGGAGGAAGTTCGAATTATTTTCTTGTAAAAAACCATACAGTGATAACACCTGAAATAGACAATATACTTCCGGGCATTACCAGAAGCAAGGTTGTCAAGCTTCTCAAAGAAAATGGCGTGGAAGTTGTGGAAAGAAGAGTTTATTACGACGAATTTTTGAAAGCCGATGAAGTCTTCCTGGTGAGCACCGTCTCTATGGTGATGCCTGTGCGAAAAATAGACAATAAGCAACTCGCGGCTCCGGATAAAATTACCTTAAAAGCCATGGAACTTTACAGAAAGCTCATAGATGAAGAAAAAGGGCGGTGTTAACCGCCCTTATTTTTTGAATCTAAAGGAAAGTTTATCAAAAATACTGTAAAGGACCGGTATCAAAAACAGTGTGAAAAACACCCCGAAAAGGAGTCCTGCTGCTATCGTTAATGCCAGAGGGCTTTCCAGCTCAGCACCTTCAGCCCGGGAGAAAATAGTGGGTAAGAGTGCAACCACAGTCGTAAGAGAAGTCATGAGAATTGGCCTTAAGCGCCTTCCGGCTCCTTCAATAACAGCCCTTGTTAACTCCATTCCTCTTTCCCTTAACTGATTGATATACGTTACCATCACGATTCCATTGTTCACCGTTACACCTATAAGAGTGAGAATTCCCATAAGGCTTCCAATACTTATTGCCTTACCGCTTATAACAGAAACAACTG
>NZ_CEYIHJ010000206.1:0-2817 GCF_982836095.1 Kosmotoga sp. | reverse complement strand
GGAATTCGTTGAGCAGCAAGTAGAATTACATTATCTGGATAAAGCTCTCTTTGCCCTGTTTAGTATGCTTGTCCATAATCTCAAAGCCTTTTTCTCATCTCTTTCTGGCTTCATTTAGCTAACTGCATAGTTTGGGCCTATATGATTTTCAAAATTCTTGCTTTCTAAAATACAGAAGGATCAGGAAGCTCAGAAAGCCTTTTTCTTGCGTTTTCAATGTTTTGAAAAATCCACCTCTAACGTATCAGAAGAGATAAAATCTCTGCTCAAACATTTCCAACTGTTGATCAGGTAATAACCCAAAAATAATCTGTGAGCGTTGGGTTGTTGAGTTTTCCGACTTTTTCCTCGAGCTGTTTTACCCTGGATTTCTTACCGTTTTCCAAGCCTTCTTTGGCACCTTCGGAAAACCTGCGGCGCCATTTGTAATACTGAGCTTGTGAAAACCCATATTCTCTGCAGATTTGAGAAACGCTCTTTTCTCGACGAAGCCCTTCCAGAATTATTGCCATCTTTTCTTCTGCCGGGGGTTTCTTTCCCATTATCTGCACCCCCTTGTCTTTATTCTGGTTCTCTACTTTTTACCTGTTCAATTCTTCAGGGGAGCAGTATACGCCTACCTTCTTTGGTATTCGAGAAGATTATCCCTCCTTTTCGAGTAGATTCATTTTTGACGCAACGTTCTCTTTTCGAGTAGATTTTTTATGAGGCAATTCGCCCTCTTCATTTTCTGTTAGAAATTCGAGTATAATATCTTTGATTTCCATAGGCCCTGTATCCCTCCTTTGTACGGTTTTTGTGTTTTTCCTATTCTAGGATACAGGGCTTTTTATGTTTTTACAGCATTTATTTTATACTGCCATTTTATAAATCAATAAATCCCCATTGTTCCTCTTTTTCTGGTAGCGTTCAGGCAAATGTTGAAAATAATAGAACCAATGGCGAAGTATAGAATCGTGTTCAAAACAAAGAATAACAGATCCGTTGTTTGCAAACTCCCAGCCGAAACCCTCCGCATGAGTTCAGCTCCGGGTGTTATAGGGACGAGCCACAGCCACGGTTCCTGTATCGACGCGAAAGCCAGTGGCATAAAGAAGAATTGCAATGCCCCGATCACTGAAGACACGTTCTTGAAGAGCAAAGCAATTCCGCCCATTATGAGCCCAAGCCCATAAACCTCAAAAAGCGATAACAGAAGTATCACTAGATGTAATGGATTGAACGCGAAGGGAATACCCATGGTAAGGGTTATCAGGAGCAATACCGATGCTATAAAAAAGAATTGTACGATTATGGTAGCTATGTTCCTTATAACCAGCGTGATCCCAAAGGGGATGTCACTCATAAAAAGTTGTTCCAGAATACCCGTTTTAGCGTAACCTGTTATGTCTCCAGCAAATCCCCCAACACCGGACATAACCACTATAACGAAGATATAACCTATCGCGAAAGCCACGCTGTTTTGCTTGAAATATCCCCCAAGGCCACCGCCTGCCAGTGAACCACCTCCATAAATCGCCACGAAAACTATGTACGTAAAGAAGATGGTAAAGATGGTGTTGAATTTGTATCTTTTAAGGCTTATCATCGCATAATCTAATTCGGCCAGCAGCTTATTCATTCATATTCCCCTCCTTGAACGAAGCAAATATGTCTTCTAGAGTTGGTGAACATGTCTTCAATCCGTTGATAGGAATCGGCTTCAAAAGTTCCATTATTTTATAAAGTTGTTCGGGTTCAGCATATTGTACATCCAAAGCGCCGCCTGACTTCTCTGCTTTGAACCCGTTATCCTGGAGTTTCTCTTTGGCTTTATCGAGATTTTCATTATCTATACTCAAGGTCAAAATATTCTTTGAAGCTTCTTTCTTCAGGTCTTCAAGGGTTTTATCAACCACTATCTTACCTCTATCTATTATCATCACTCTATCGGCGAGCTTTTCAGCTATGTTTAGCTGGTGGGTTGTCAGCAGAATGGCCTTTCCCTGTTCTTTGAGCTTCAGGATGTAATCTATCATGAAGCGTGAAGCGTCATAATCCAATCCTAAGGTAGGTTCGTCAAGAAGCAAAACTTCCGGTTGATGTGCGAGCGCAACTCCGAGTGCAACCTTCTGTTGCATTCCTCTGCTGAGCTTTTCGGATGGGACACCGATTTTTTCCGAAAGCCCAAGCATCTCAACGATCTCAACGGCCATCTTTTTCGCAACTTTCCACGGTACTCCGCGCCTGGTAGCGAAATACCTGATGTTCTCGACGGGGTCAGCCTTCCAGTTGATGTTCCTGTTCCCTTCAAGAATCGCTCCTACATGCGCAGCGACTTTATGTGGCTTTTTCACCGGATCTTGTCCGCAGACCCTGACTTCTCCTTTTGTGGGGATGATGATACCACAGAGGCATTTTATGGTTGTGGTTTTTCCCGCACCATTCGGACCCAAAAATGCCACAATCTCTCCCTTATTCACCTTAAAGGAGATTCCTTGCACAGCATTAACAGTCTTCTTTTTATAGTGGTACACCCTCCAGAGCTCTTTAACCCTAATCATCCCAGAACCTCCTAACGTGTATGTGATAAAAGAAACCGAAAAAGCGACGATAATTTCTCTAAATAACGGCTTTCGGTTTTTTTCATCTTCACATATACTTCAATATTAATATATATTTTCCTACATGATTTTCAAAATTCTTGTTTCCTAAAATACAGGAGGATCAGTAAGCTCAGAAAGCCTTTTTCTTGCGTTTTCAATGTTCTTGAAAAATCCACACCTAACGTATCAGAAGAGATAAAATCTCTGCTCAAACATTTCCAGCTGTTGATCA
>NZ_CEYIHJ010000205.1:1926-2822 GCF_982836095.1 Kosmotoga sp. | reverse complement strand
TTGCCCAATGCCGTCAAAATAGCTTTTACTGGTACACCAATCGAGAAAACGGAACTGACATTTGGCGACTACATCGATAAATATGGCATCTTGCAATCTGTTAAAGACGGTGTCACTGTTGAGATTGTTTATGAAGGCAGAGTTCACAGTGCGGAACTTTCTGATCCGGAGGCTGTCAATGCGAAGTTCGAAGATATCTTCTCAGGGTTTGATAAGGAAGAAAAGGAAAGAATCGCAGGAAGATATACATGGCGGGCTTATCTTGAAGACAAAAATGTTATAGGGGATAAGGCGAAAGATATGATAGATCATTATGTTACCCATGTTTTTCCAAATGGGTTCAAAGCCCAGGTTGTATCTGTCTCGAGGCTTGCTGCAATGAGGTATAAGGAAGCCCTTGAAAACGCTTTGAAGGAGAAGATTGAGGAATTGAGAAGCAATAATCCCGATAGAATAGATATAGATCTTCTCCAGAGATTAGAAGTTGGCGTTGTTATATCAGGATCGCCCAATGACCCTCCGGAATATCAGCCATATATTGACCCAAATAAGCACGAAAGGATAATAAAGAGCTTCAGACTTCCTTTCGGTAATTGCGACGAATCAGGAGTCTCTGGCAACGTTGGTATCCTGGTTGTCCAGAGCATGCTCATAACAGGTTTTGACGCCCCCATTGAACAGGTTATGTACTTAGACAACGTGATAAAAGAGCATAACCTATTACAGGCAATAGCGAGGGTCAACAGGGTATATGAAAATAAATCCTGTGGGTTTGTCGTGGATTATGTGGGTGTTTTTAAGCATCTTAAAGAGGCTCTTTCAATTTACGCTGATGAAGATATTAAAGAGATAACAAGCGTCGTTAGAAACAAGGCAAAAAGCATTGATAAACTGAA
>NZ_CEYIHJ010000205.1:0-1916 GCF_982836095.1 Kosmotoga sp. | reverse complement strand
ATTTCTTTAAAAAGCATGGTATTGAAGATTGGGTTGTTTCAATAAACGAGTGTGTGGATATCCTTGAAGACGAAGAAGCCAAAAATGAATTCATTATGCTGGTAAGAGAATTTAACAAGGCCATGGACGCAGTGCTTCCCGATCCCGAAGCCTTAAGGTATCTTACTGAGCTAAAGATCCTCAGCTTTATAAAAGAAACAGCGAGAAATAGGTATAGAGATGAAAAGTTGAGCATAAAAGATGCCAGCAGAAAAATAAGGGAAATTGTTGAAGAATACCTTGTTTCAAAGGGTGTAGATCCAAAAATTCCACCAACACCTCTTCTTGAAGATGATTTTCTCAAAAAGATAAAATCAGTAAAATCGGCTAAGGCAAGAGCCAAAGAACTACTCAATGCGATGAGAGAATACATAGAAAAACACTTCGAAGAAGACCCTGAATTTTACGAAAGATTCTCTGACAAAATCAATAGAATTTTGCAGGAATACAAAGACAACTGGGAACTTATCGCTAAAGAACTTGAGGGACAAAGAGAAACTTTAAAAAAGGGCAGGGAATCCGAGCGCAATTTTGGACTTAATCCCAAAAAAGAGATGCCTTTTTTTGGAGTGTTAAAAAAGGAAATTTATGGAACAAAGCCCATTGAGAAAATGAGCGATGAAGAAATCGGATTTCTCGTTAACTTGACTAAAGATGTAGTCGGAATAATAGAAAAGGAAGTTAACGTTGTGGATTTCTGGGAAAATTACACAAAGCAAAAGCGGTTAGAATCATATTTAGTTTCTCACATATTAAAAGCCGCATCTCCAAGTTCTGAAACACCGGAAAAAGAATGGGTCGCTAAAGAAAGCTCAATCCAATACAATGCTGAAATGAAGCATCTGCTGTTTGACAAAAGGAAAGAAATCGCGAACAATTTAAAGGAACTTGCAGCGCACGTTTTTGGGAAAGGGAAAGAGTTATGAGATTTAGTTATGAGTTAGGAGTTATGAGATATGAGTTATGAATTATGAGTTATGAGTGATGAGTTATGAATTATGAGTGATTAGTTATGAGTCAAAAAATAAGTGATGAGTTATGAGTTAGGAGTTATGAGTGGTTAGTTGGGAGTTGGGATTTATGGATATCAAAATTGACAAAGTAATACGGACAAAGAGAAAGACTATTGCTCTTCAGATTACAGATGATGCCACTTTAATAGTTAGAGCCCCTTTTGATGTTAGCGATGAGATAATAAACAAAGTGGTTTCAAAACACAGAAATTGGATCAAGAGCAAAAAGAGAGAGATTCAAAAAAGAGATCCGAAATTTTCCAAAAAAGAGTTTGTGAACGGCGAAGGGTTCCTTTACCTTGGGAATTACTACAGGTTGACGATAGTTGATGACCAGGATGTGCCTCTAAAACTGGATAACGGGTTTCTTCTATCAAGAAAGTATCTACCGGTCGCAAGGCAAATTTTCGTTGAATGGTATAGAAGAAAAGCGTATGAAAAAATCTCGGAAAGGGTTGAATGGCACGCACGAAAAAGAGGATTTAAATACAACAAAATCAATATAACGAATGCTCAGAAAAGATGGGGCTCATGCTCTTCTAAAGGGAATTTGAACTTTGCGTGGCGATTGATCATGGCACCGTTACCTGTAATAGACTACGTGGTTATTCATGAGCTTGTCCATCTTAAAGTAAGAAACCACTCAAGAGAATTTTGGCACAAAGTAAAGATGCAAATGCCCAATTACGCGGATTACAGATGCTGGCTAAAAGAGAATGGGTATTTGTTGAGGCTGTGAGATTAGTTAAGAGTTATGAATTATGAGTTAGGAGTTATGAGTTGTGAGTTAGGAGTTAAGAGTTATGAGCCGTACACACGCTAATCCCTGACGCAGTCGGGCACACCCCCAACACAGCTGGTTTC
>NZ_CEYIHJ010000204.1:474-2942 GCF_982836095.1 Kosmotoga sp. | reverse complement strand
TCCTAATTTTAGATAAGGAACAACACAAAAACTTAAGCGCTTGCCAATGTGCCGGACATCATTTCTTAATCGAACTGTAAACCTACCAACAGGGCTTTTCCCTATGCATTTTTCATTAAATAGGGGTATTATAAATAGGCCATCATTCACACCTATGTTCGATATTTCCTCCAACTCGTTGAGGCGATAATGCTTTGATTCAACCATGGTGCTATCGCCGCTTTTAGGTATAGAAATTACCCATTCTTTTATTGCTGCTTTATTTTCAACTGGAACGCAAACGCATGGAGGCTCTCCAACATATATATTTTCTTCTTCTGAACAGCACCCCCTCAGGATCTGCCCACCATAGAGAGTTGGTTCAAGCTTTCTTTCAATTGAAATTGGTATTATGTATCTATTATTTTGTTTATCTACCAAATTCAGTTGCTTAACATTGCTAACATCTACTTTAACGTATTTGTATTCCCTCCATTTTCCATATAGATCAGCTTCCTCAATAACGAATTGATTTTGTTCGAGATAAAATATTTTACGAAATATGATTAAAATTTCCCCCTTGGGTAATTCCGCTTCTTGGATCAACTTTCTACCGCTAAAGGCCATTAAATGATGCGCCAAGCTAATACCCTGAATATCCCAGCTCTTAATAATCTGGCCATCGCTTTTTAGAATGAATTTGTAGATATTCGATGGAAAAGGCAGGGGAAAATCAAGTTCCTCTGTTGCTAAATAATCTTTGTTATATTTATAAGTCCGCAACAATTGTTCTTTCTGTGAGTACTGTTTGTCTTCGTTAATTACTAAACAAATTCCTGTGAACTTATCGGGAATTGAGAAGCGCTGTGATGGAAAGTGAACTTTGATTTCGCTCAGCGCAGAATCAAAATATATCAGGGGACTTCTAAATCTATTCAGTTTCCCTGAGCTTATGAATTCATCTCCTTTTTCCCTGATTTTGCAATATTCTTTCCACCATTCTTCGAATCTTGTAACTACTCTCTCTGGTAGCCCAGTTTCACACGCAGAAGGCATGCTTTGTTCAGTCATGGCCTGATTCACCATGTTGGCAGATTTAACAAGAAAATCTCTTGCTGTATTACCACCGTAAAGCAAGAATCTTCGGGTGGGTTCATCCACATAAGGAAATGGTTCCGGAATTTGGTCGAGGTTTTCTTTCAATTCAATTGTTTTTTGTTTGATTTGTTCAATTTCCAAATCAAAACGATCAATTTCTGAACCATAGTAACTTCTATCTTTGCCACTCTTTTGAG
Source organism: Kosmotoga sp. (assembly GCF_982836095.1). NCBI lineage: Bacteria > Thermotogati > Thermotogota > Thermotogae > Kosmotogales > Kosmotogaceae > Kosmotoga > Kosmotoga sp. The sequence goes on along the minus strand of NZ_CEYIHJ010000204.1, from coordinate 1,668 downwards.
CCCCGTCTTTTTCTTGTTCCAAGCTCTCTAAATCAGGATATGCCTTTATTAAATCTTTTCTAACCAATTCTGCTTTAAGTTGCGCATTACGCTGCTGTTCCAACCGTTCAATACCTAATTGAGTATCTCCATTTCCGAACTTAATAAGATGCTGATCAATTTCCTGAATATTTTCAAGTAGAGATTGTTTTTTAGCCATTAATTCTCTAATATTATTTTGTTTCTCTTCAAATTGTTGTTCGGCTCGAATGGCTGATTGTCTATTGCCTTGAGCCTCAGCAAGCGTAATTTTCATGGCCATAACCACATTTTTTATCTCACCGGTTGTGGCAACGCATACAGATTCTGCTACGTTTTTTATTCTATTAATTTTTTCACCAGTTTTCTTTTCCCGAAAGTTTTTGGTTTGACGAAGACGACGAAGGGCACCGTAGTTGTCACACAATTGGATTAAATTTTGCACAAGTTCGATCTGTGGGTGTCGCAGTACTGTTTCGTCAATAGGAAGTTCTTTTAGCATTTCAGAGATTTCAATCCTGATTTCTTGTGCTGTTTTTTCTCTTTTTATAAAACGGGGGAAAAAGTGATTCATCCAGCTCTTAATAGCGATTAAGATATTCGTAAAATAGGTTCTTTTTATAATTGATTCGCTTAAACTTCTGGAATTAAAGAGCTCGATTTTATTTTTCAAATTATCTGAAGATAACTCTTGAATAATTGAAACATAACTTTCATCCCAAGGTTTAAAAAATACTGATTGCATCTTTTTTTATTTGTTCTTTAAGCAGGTTTTCTTGTGTTTTAAGTTTGATAAGCTTTCCAAGTTCTTGTTCTAATACTGTCGAGATGTTAATACATTGATTAATAGCGTCTGTATTGGCTAAAACCTTTTTATCTGCTTCTGAAAATTTCTTTTTTTCCTGCTCACATTGTCTTTTTTCACTTTCTAATTTTTCAATCTCTTTTTGAAGTTTTTGTATTGTCAAAATTGTCTTGCTTTTGTATTCTAAAGGGTCTTCAGGTAGAGAGGCTAACTCATCGCGGTTAACTACTTTTTCATCTAAGGCTCTGATTTTATCAAGATCATCCCATATATTAATTAAAGAACGAACTCGCTTTAACTTGTTTGAGATTAGACATTTCTTTACTCCACCCCTTTCAAGGTAGTACTTCTATTTCTTTCTTAGCGCAAGG
>NZ_CEYIHJ010000204.1:0-464 GCF_982836095.1 Kosmotoga sp. | reverse complement strand
ATTCTCTAATGTCTTTTTTTATAGCATGCCGCTCATTGTCGTCTTCTCTTCGAATTTTCAGCAAGAAGCTAATTTCATTACGATCGGTGGGATCAGTTAAGTCTTGCTTGACCATTGGAAGCAAGATTTTTTCAAAATATTCATCTAAACAAGAATTGGGAATCATTCCATGCATGAGAATGGGAGTAACATAACGATGTGCACCTTTGATATTATCGAAACATGACAGTCCATTAGATTCTAAGAAGTTAATGAATATTTTGCCCCACTTTGCTTGCCAATTTGGATCCGAAAGACCAGCGAATTCTCGAAACCCTGACCAATAATCACCGGCTCTGTAATCAAAAATGCCCTTCCAAACAAGGAAATACGCAAAACATGTAGGAGTCTTGGTTTTTACAAATTTTGTTCCCTCTTGGATGTTGTCAGAAAATTGCTCCTTAATGAAAGAAACTAATTTATCT
>NZ_CEYIHJ010000203.1:0-2947 GCF_982836095.1 Kosmotoga sp. | reverse complement strand
CTCGGCTCTTTAACTCATAACTCATAATTCATAACTCGGTTCTTTGACTCTCGTAACCCGGCTCCAGAAGCTCTATTTAAATTTTAGTAGCTCTCTTATACGCTCATCAAGAGTTGGATGTGAGTAGTTAAAAAAAGCATAAAGAGGATGTGGATTTAGGTTAGACATATTTGACTTGTAGATCTTTTTCAGAGCGCTAACAAGATTATTGGGCTTGCCAGTCACTTCAGCGGCGTACCTGTCAGCCCTAAATTCTACTTTCCTGCTGTAAGCGTTGAGAAAACCACGTCCCAGAGAGAAAAGAGCTCCGATGAATATCATTCCATACAATAGTACAGTATATTTTTCATGTACACCAAAATAATCCTGAACAAGCTGGCTACACATAAATAACCAAAGCAAGTAAGTTATGGCTACTAAAAACATAGAGCTCATAACAATATTCTTGATTGCATCTTTATTGACATAATGACCCGCTTCATGGGCGAAAACAGCCTCAATCTCTTCTTCATTGCAACGATCCAAAAGAGTATCGAAAAGCACTATTTTTTTGCTTTTGCCTATTCCGGTAAAGAAAGCATTGGAATGCTTTGAGCGTTTTGACGCATCCATTACATATATTTTCTTAGCCTTAAATCCTGCCTTTTTAGCAATAGTTTCGAGCCTTTCTCTTAGAGTGTCGTTTTCAAGGGGAGTGAATTTGTTGAAAAGTGGCATGATAAAGGTTGGGACTATCCAGCCTGCGAGAAGTTGCACAGCCAATATTCCAATTGATAGTGGAATCCACCAATTACTGATGTTGTATAGAATCCACAGAGAACCGGCAAGTAAAGGACCAGCTATAATTACAAGCAATGCTACCGATTTTAACAAGTCTCTTATATACAGCCCAGGTGTCATTGTGTTAAAACCATATCGCTTTTCAATAGAGAAGTTATCGTATAACGAGAAGGGAAGGGATATTATGAAATCAATAATAGCTATGGCAGCGAAAAATAGAATGCCATTATAAATGGGATTTTCGGTAATGCTTACAATCTCTTCCAGCTTCTTGTAAATCAAGAAAAGGAATGACAGTGTAATGACTGTGTCAAAAAAGTCTGAATAAATAGAGAGCAGAGTCTTTTCCTTGTTATAACGCTTGAATTGTTGAAACTCCGTTTCGTCGATTTCTGAAGTTAGAAAATCTGGCACTTTTGCATTTTGCCCCGTTGAATATACCAGATTAAGAATTTTCAAGAAAATGTTGAATAGCCTTACAGCCATGAATATAAGCACAAAAAGCAATGCCATATCTTTTCCTCCCGAACTGATTTTATATCTTTCACTTCTAATTATAAGGGGTGCGTGGTAACATTTGATGTTAAGAATAATGATGAAATAAAAGGGAGTGATGAAATGCGAGCGACAATTATAGTTCTAGATAGTGTGGGCGCTGGTGAAATGCCTGATGCGGCTGATTATGGAGATGTAGGTTCTAACACTCTAGGGAACACTTCAAAAGCCGTGGGTGGATTGAATATGCCCAACTGCCAAAAATTAGGCCTCGGTAACCTTACCGATATTCTTGGAGTTCCACCAGTGGAAAAAGCCATTGGCGCTTATGGCAAAATGCTTGAGAAAAGCCCTGGAAAGGATACAACTACAGGTCATTGGGAATTTATGGGGATAATTCTTGACAAACCCTTTGACATGTTTCCAAATGGATTTCCGGAAGAGATAATAAACCCCTTCGAAGAAGCTACGGGAAGAAAAGTTATTGGAAACAAACCAGCGTCTGGAACAGAGATCATAAAGGAATTAGGAAAGGTACATGAAGAAACAGGAGCGCTCATAGTTTACACTTCAGCAGATAGCGTTTTTCAGATAGCTGCTCACGAGAAAATAATTCCGGTTCCCGAGCTTTACAGATATTGTGAGATAGCCAGAGGAATTTTGGATAGAAGTGGTTACAAAGTAGCAAGAGTTATAGCACGACCTTTTGTGGGAACATGGCCAGATTACACCCGAACACCTAACAGGCACGATTATTCTCTTCCACCTGAAGGCGAGATCGCACTTGAGCGTCTTCTAAAGGCAGGAATTCCCGTTTTTGCTGTGGGAAAGATCAGAGATATATATGATGGGTATGGGATCACCGAATATGTCAAAACAAAAGACAACAACGATGGTATTGATAAGACTATTGGTTATTTGAAAACAGCAGAGAAAGGGCTCATCTTCACGAATTTGGTTGATTACGACATGAAATATGGTCACAGGAATAATCCTGTTGGTTATGCTAAAGCCCTGGAAGAGTTTGACCGGAGATTACCTGAAATAATGGCCGCCATGGAACCAGAAGATGTACTCTTTATCACTGCCGATCATGGTTGCGATCCAACTACGCCCTCAACAGATCATTCCCGCGAAAAGGTTCCTTTGCTGGTTTACGGGAAGAGACTAAAAGAAAATGTGAATCTCGGCGAAAGAGAGACTTTTGCGGATCTTGGCCAAACTGTTTTGGATTTTTTCAATATCCCTTTAATGAAGAATGGAACAAGTTTCAAAAAAGAACTACTGCGTTGACCTTTTTATGGCTGTAAGTTATAATAATTTTGCGTGGGGTCGTAGCGCAGTCGGGAGCGCGTCGCCTTCGCAAGGCGAAAGTCGTGGGTTCGAATCCCATCGACTCCACCAATAAAGAGAGCCTTAGGCTCTCTTTTTTTATTTGAATATGGCTTCATATTATTTATCAAAAAAGCCCTTCGTAAGAAGGGCTTTCTGGCAGCCCCACGGGGAATCGAACCCCGACCTTCGGACTGAGAATCCGGTGGACTAGCCGTTATCCTATGGGGCCAAGCGTAATTATGGTATCATAACAATTTTGTTTTGTAAACACCCGGTTTTGAAAATCTTTTTTTCGAAAGTATAATAAATATGTCATGGTATTTTGAGGGGGAACCTG
>NZ_CEYIHJ010000202.1:0-2952 GCF_982836095.1 Kosmotoga sp. | reverse complement strand
AGGTTCTGAACAATGGATTTATGCTGATGCCGGTGTTTTTCATGGGCTAATGGAAACGATAGAAAACTTCAGATATGAGATAATAGTCGATGGCAAGCAAGGTGATAAGAAAGAGGCTTTTACACTCGCCGGTCCATCCTGTGATTCTGTCGATACCATATATGACAAGGTAATGTTACCAAAAACCATCGGATACGGCGACATCCTTTATTTCGTAAACGCCGGTGCCTATACCACTGAGTACGCAACGAACTTCAACGGAATAAAAGCCCCGGGCGTGTATTTTGTGGAGGATTTTGCGCTAACAGAGTCTGAATATTTTCAAGATGACAATGGAATGGCACAAGACCTTTAGGGTTCAGAAAAAAATCTGATGGCTATTTGTGTTTTGTAGCCATCTTCATAGGAATAACCGACCGAGAGAAACCCCGAGGAGATTTTCAGTAGCTTCTGGGGTTTTTCGCTATTAATCGCTTTGGATTCAATCATACCTATGGGTTCACCTCCAAAGCTGTACATGAATATACGTTGATTGTAGGCCTCATTGTCAAAAACAGCTTCCAAAACACTGATTTTGCCATCAGATAACAGTAACCCCCCAACAATCTCGTCTCTGAAATCGTCGATGGTTTTACTCCAAAGCACAACTCCGTCGGTAGTGTACTTTCTTAAAACCACATCGTGATCACCTGTTGGAGTCGGAACAATTCCAAGCACATAGAAAAACCGTTTCTCTTCTCCGGGGACTACCTTTAAAAGCCATCCCTGATGCTCCCATTTCAGAACAGAACTGTTCTCCAAAACAACGACGGGAAAATTGAGATTTTCCTGAGAAATAGTTCCAACAAAAACAATACCATCATCGACAACGGTGGCATCATATATAGAAAAAGAGAAAAGATCTATTTTCGATATGGATTTTCCCTTTTTAACCAAAGCGACAGTTTTCAGGTTCTCTCTTCCGACACAAATGACCACATCGTTGTCAGCTTTGAGAAGCTGCACAGAGGACAGGGTTTCCGGAAAAACAGCTTCGGTTGAGCCACTGCTATAGCTTATCACCTGAAGGCTTCCATTCTTACTTTCCTCATAACCAAGCACTTTATCATTCCAAAAACACATAGGTACAAAAGAACCCAAAAAATATTGCGCAGTGACTTCAAAGGTTTCCGATAATTCCATTAGATATGCCGAATAGTCAACAGAGCAATCCAGCTTTTTGACGAGTACCTTTAATTTGCTATCCGTTAGCTTTGCATCCACCGGATAATCCCAGTTATCGTCTCCAAAGAGCTTCTCATAAGATTTTGGAACTTGAAAATTCCATTCTTCGCTCCAGTATTCTTTATCATAAACCTCGGTTTTTATCTTCCAGCTGTAAGTTTTTCCTGGTTTCGTCAAGAGAGAAAAGTTGTTTTTTTCAAGTGGCCCATAGAGAGATTGTTTCTCACCATCGAAGAGGTAAAGATAAAAAGCCAGCGTTTTTCCATAGGGATTATCTACTTGCCAGCTGAGACTTACTACACCGTTAATAGGAGCGATAACAGCTCCTGCTTTTGGTAAAGGCGAATGGGCAGAATAATCCACGGAGAAAACCGCGGTGACTATAAGCAAAAACAGTATGAGCGATGAATTTCTCATGGCCATTCCTCCTTAGAGAAATTTGCGCAGTTTTTCGAATTCCTCTTCCGTAAGTAAGTCTCTTTCATACAATTTCCAGAGAACTTTTTGGGCGAGTTCAAGATCTTTTAGTTGACTAAGCTCTTTCCTAAGTTGTGCAATTTGCATTGTTCTTTCATCGAGTTCGCCTTCGTTGTCATTTTTTTTCAACGCATTGAGAATGGGCATGTATTTTATGAGGATTTCTTGTGAAATTTCCTCCGGGGATTTCTCCTTGATTCTCACAAAACGCCGTTTTTTCACAGTAGCGTATTGTGGGGGGATATACCAGCCCAATAACATCCCCATGAGGAGTCCTCCTATATGTGCAGCATTGCTGATATTTGGAATAGCAAGACCAAAAAAGAGGTTAAGAAGAATTATTGGCAATAGGGAAAAACCAGTAACAGATCTGAGCACCATTGGCGTATCCTTTTTAAAACCCAGAACAAAAAGCACCCCAACCAATCCAAAGATGGCGCTGCTGGAGCCAATAGTTATGTAGGGGGTGAAAGCTACGGCGGTAAGATTTCCGACAATGCCACCCAAAAAATAAAGAATGATGAATTTCTTTCTTCCAAAAAGCCCCTCAACAATATACCCAAGTTGATAAAGGGCATACATGTTGAAAAGGATATGCCACATATTGCCATGTAAAAAGAGGGCAGTTACCGGTGTATAAATCAGGCCATGTTGAAGAGCGCTTCTACTCACTCCGCCGTAGTAGAGGAATAAGGTATAAACATCTCCCATTTGAGGTCTGGACATAGAAAAGATAAAACTGAAAAAGTATACAGTTATGTTTATTGAAATCAGTGTCAACGTGACAGGTGGTACTCTTCTCATCAACATCACCTTTCCTAAAAGAGTAATTTAAAGAGCTTTTTATATTCAGATTCAGAAAGCAACGCTTTATCAAAGAGATCTCTCAAGATTGTGCCGGCATCCTTTGTGCTGAGTTTCCCCAAATCCCTGAAAAGGGCCGCAATAACTTCTTTCCTTTTGTTCACATCTTGAGCATTTTCAAGCAAGCTGCTGTACCTCTCCTTGAGTTTCTCAGCGCTTTCTGTATTCTGAAGAAACTGTTTCTTTACATCCTCTTCTTTTTGAGTACTTTTTTCAAATTCCTTGAGCTTTTCTCTGAATCTTCCATAAAGTACCTGCACTATCATCAACTTATATCTAAAATACCAGCTGAACACACCATATGAAATCAATGTGAAAAGCACAACTGTCCATATAGATATGGTGCCTGGCACCAAAGCTGGTATTCGTTTCTTCTTAGAAACTATG
>NZ_CEYIHJ010000201.1:0-2981 GCF_982836095.1 Kosmotoga sp. | reverse complement strand
TTTCTGCCGTTTCTTTGTCTTCCATTTTTCCAGATAGTTTAACCATTCCTTCCAAAGCAGAATGCCATATGACATTTAGATAAAAGGAAGCGTGAGCCCCGTAAAGCTTTCCACCTTCAACCCATCCATGCCCTGCAACGGCATTCTCGATAAGACCATCCTCATCTGAATCGGTTGAAAGGCAATATTCATAAGCTCTCTTTATCTTTATCCAGTTCTCTTTAAGGAAATCGAAATCCCCGCTATGGGAGACATATCTGTGTATAAGCAATAAGAATAGAGGCGTTGCATCCGCTGCGTCGTAGTGAACCATGCCGCTTGTTGTGAGTTCGTGGAAGATTTTCCCGTCGATTCGCTGGAATTTTAACAGGAGTTTCAAGTTTTCCTTGACGGTATCAAAATCTCCATAATCCAATAGTGCAAAGGAAACCCATTCGCTATCGCGTCCAAAATACCAGGCATAGCCGGGTCTTGCTTCGAACCAACCGGGTAGACTATTTGCATAGCCCGCCATCAATCCGGTTCCAATACCCGGGGTTTTAGACAAGAATTTTATTGTTTGGACTTTTGCCCATTTTACACTCTCATCAAGAACCGGAATATCCGTTGTGACTTTCGAAGTAGATGCGAGATAGTTTATATAGAAAGCATTTGCAAACTCATTTTCGTTTTGAAGCGATATCTTCTCTGGTAGTTCTTCCCCATTTACGCTACCTCCGACAACAAAATTCAAGAGTCTGGCAGCTTTTGTCGTAACTGTTCCATAAATGAGAGATTGGCTTTTACGCAGAGAAATTTGTGAAAGCTTGTCAAAAGTTATATATCCTTTTAGCATCTCATCTTCTGTCGAAAAAACAACTGCCTTGCTTTTTGAATCGTAATTGAAATATCGTTTGCCATTGAAGCTCTTATCCAATGGCCACATAATGCGAAGGTCAGTTGAGAATGATACCATGATCTCGTGAACGGTATCATCTAAAAAGTTAAGTTGACCAAGCATCCATGGATTGTTTAAACTTGCGAAAATTTGGAGAGAACCGAAATCAGATTCAAAGCTTATTCCTTCTGGAGAGACTGTTGTAATAACATTTTTTTCTGTTAATTTAACACCATCAATTTCAAATTCCATTTCTTTTAGCAATCTAAACGGATGTAGCCAAACCTCGTTTATTTTTCCATTGCACAAAGCGTTTACCAATATCCTTCTCCCTGAAGTGTTCACATATTTACTTCCAGTGTTAATGAGCTTTAATGAATGCTTGGGCTGCGCTAAGGGCTCAAGGCTTATGGGATCCAATTTTAGATTCTCAAAAAACTCTACTCCCTTTGAAATTGCCGGCCAATACGAAGCATTATCTCTCTGATCAAAAATTAGATATTTGCATATATTCTCGATGAATTTTTCCACTTCTGCTCGGTAGGGGTTTTTTTCATGATTTACAAACTCAAGATAGCCGCCAATGCATAGAATCTTCCTGTCACCATGAACGTATTCCCAGATTATTGGCTTATCTCTAAACACAGAAATGTAGCCCTTTTCTACGGCAACTATTTTGGCCTTTTTACCTTTGTAGAGATATATTTCAGAGAGGTTTGAGGTAGGCAGGTCTATTAAGATTGAATAGAAACCACCATGAAGCTCGTTAAACAAAGGATGACCTTTGTAACTTTGAAATCCCCTCTTATCCCAGGGGTCTTCTCTTTTCACGATTTTTTCATTAACCAAACTGGAGAGCGAATCCAAACCAAGTTTCTCAATGAGTTTTACAGCTTGCCCGCTTAGCACAATCTGTGTGCAGCGGGAAAGTTCTTCGAACTTCTCCGTTGAAATCATGTCTGTGTTGTGAATCCAGGCAAATTCCTTAAAAGCATCAGCAGATTTTGGATTTTTTCGCCTGATACCTTTAAGGATGGTTTCGAAAACTACTTCATTATCCTTGCATATGATTTCCATCGTATCCCCCTTTTAAGGGCCGTTATCTCGACCAGAGTTTTTCAAGCTTAAAGGATTGAGCGAAATCTATATGGGGTTCTTTTTGATACCAGAATGCCACAGAAGAGATATCGTCAGTGAGAGGTTGGTAAGTACCATTAGGCCACCATCCCAAAGCTTGAAGTGTGACTCTTATGCTCTTTTTAAACCTTATTGGATCTGGGATATGCCATCTGTAAAGCCCATGTCGGGGAACTTCCCCCTCTTTTTTCTGCCAGAGCGGATAACCGCAAAACGGTGCTGAAAAAGTTTCTCCAAAACACCAGGCTCCCCCGATATCGACGGGTTTTCCTCCCCATCTATAAAGAATTTCACTTCTCCTTCTCCCCACCATCCATTTGACATTTGAGTCCAGCCGACAACCGTACCCACATAATGACCTTCACCGGAAACATGATCCAGTATTACGTGTTCGGGATACTCTCTGGTTGTAACTGAACGGTTCCACTTTGCATGCAAATAAGCTGCGTTCTCTTCGATTTCAATGAGCCCGTAATTAATCTGATAAAAGAATCCTTTTATATCTTCTTCCAGCAGGTTTTCGATTGTAATCCGTGCCCTTTTTTGAAAAGGCATAGGCCAGTAACAGTTGAAGCCTCCAGAAGGGTTAACCGAAACGATCATGGAATTTACGTTAAAGCGCAAGCCATGAACATTTGCGAAGAAATCTCCAAGCGGTACTTCAATGGAAGGAGATTTTTCATTATCCCAATAAAATCTCAATATCGTTGCCCTGTATGCTTTGGGATCTACTGTGAGCCAGATATGTCTTATTACTCCTGGGCCCTCTATGTTTGCCAATTCAGTAATCTCTTTTGCTTTTAGAGTTATACACGGCCGGACTTTCCAGCCTTTTCCAAGATACTTTGCAGGGTTATTTTCAGAAGGAACTCCCAGAGCCCCTTTGTTTGGCTCTCCTGATGGATTCTCTGCAGATATTGATCTTGAGATTTCATTTGAAAGCCTATATATTCTATCCATATCAAAC
>NZ_CEYIHJ010000200.1:0-2989 GCF_982836095.1 Kosmotoga sp. | reverse complement strand
GTGACTACACCGACAGAAGAAATGAGAAAGGCGATGTATGAAGCTGAAGTTGGCGATGATGTGTACGGAGACGACCCTACGGTTAATCGTCTTGAAGCTCTTGCAGTTGAAATGGTCGGAAAGGAAGCAGCTCTTTTTGTGCCTTCTGGTACCTTTGGAAACCAGCTCGCTTTACTCACCCATACTAAAAGAGGGGATGAGGTAATTGTCCCTGATTCCAATCACATCTTCGTTCATGAAGTGGGAGCAGCTGCTGTCATAGCCTCTGTGCAACTTCGCACGATTGAAAGCCCAAATGGTATGCCGTCAATTGAAAAGCTCAGGGCTTCCATTAGAGGCAAAGACATTCATTATCCTGATACTGGTCTTATCTGCATGGAAAACGCCCATTCTTCAGGACGAGTACTGCCGTTGGAATATCTGGAAAGTGTCAAGAAACTCGCCGATGAATTTTCCATTCCCGTACATCTGGATGGTGCAAGAATCTTCAATGCTGCTATTGCATCAAAAGTAGATGTTAAAAAAATAGCAGCCACCGCGGATTCTGTTATGTTCTGTCTTTCCAAGGGACTCGCGGCTCCCGTAGGTTCTATCCTTGCCGGCTCAAAAAAGTTTATTGAAAAGGCTCGTAAAGGAAGGAAATTGATGGGTGGCGGTATGAGACAGGCGGGAATATTAGCCGCTGCTGGTATTGTTGCACTTGAGAAAATGATTGATAGGCTGGAAGAAGATCATGAAAATGCTAAGCTCCTTGCAGAAATGCTCTCAGAGATTCCTGGTCTTCAGCTTATGAAAGATCAACTGGATATAAATATGGTGTATTTCAGCCTTGAAACACCTGAGCCAGATCTGGTAATAAAGGAAATGAAAAGGGCAGGAATAAAGATAAATCCTCCTGAGGGAGGTATGTATCGTTTGGTAACAAATAAAGATGTAGTGAGAGCGGATATTCTAAAAATTACAAATACATTCAAAGAAATTGTAACTAGTGGCGTTTAATTTGGAATTTCGCTTTTAATTTAGAAGCATTTAATGAAATGTTATATAAAAGAAAAAGTTACGCTTTGATAAATTCGCTTTATATTATAAAACAAAGAAGTATAATAAGTTCAGGATTTCTTTTAGGGAGTGATTACCTTTGGCTAAGGTATTGGTAACCACAGCGCGAATGATGTATTCGCTGGACACAATCAGGATTTTGCATCGGGCAGGTCATGAAGTATATGCAGCAGATAGTGTAAGAATGAGCGCTGGGCTCTATTCTCGTTATGTGAAAAAGCATTTTATTCATCCCAAAGTTAGCGAAGAGTCTGAAAAGTTTATTGATTTTCTTCTCAAGATAGTAGATGATTACAAAATCGACATTATCATCCCGGGTTTTGAGGATACTTTTGTTCTCGCATATTATCTTGACAGATTTAAGGGTAAAGCGAAATTACTTCTTTCTGATTATTCCGTACTCACTTTTTTACATGACAAGTACAGTGTTTCAAAGTTAGCAAGAGCTCTAGACATTCCATCACCAAAAACGGTTCTTTTGAGGGACTTTGAGCAAAATGATTGGAGTTTTCCGGTGATAATAAAACCCCGAAGAAATCGGGGAGCTATCGGCATAAAGGTGATTGAGTCTGTAAAATCTTTAAAGGAGATTGGATCAACTGTCAACGCTGATGAATATATGATCCAACAACTGCTTCCAAAAACTCAATTTTGCACTACTGGAATGGCCTACAACGGAAAACTGCTTTCCAATGTAGTGTATAAAAATATAAGGGAATATCCTGAAGAAGGGGGTTTTGGAACTTACAGGCTGACCTGTCATGTTCCTGAAATCGATGAATATGTGAAACGAATCGTAGAGGAATTGAATTACACTGGATATATATGTACAGATTTTCTTTATGACGAATTTAGCAACACTTACTATTTAACTGATGTCAATCCCAGGATGAGTCCAGGTGTTTATGTTGGTTATGCAGCTGGAGTCAATTTCCCAAAAATGTACGTTAACCTTTTGGAAGATCCTGAGAGTGTTAAAGCTGTAAAGCCAAAGATAGGTGTGGGATCTTATACATCGCCGCTTGAGTTTGGTTGGTTTCTTGCTGTTCTATTCAAAGGAAAATTTAAAAAGTTAAAAGGATTTTTCAAGAGGGACAAAGGAATGCTTGACGATGTTTGGGATATCAGGGATCCAATTCCCTTTTTTGCAATATTTGGTTCTATGCTTTTTTCAGCTGTAATAGGTCCTCTTATGGGAGGTCAACAGGAGTCTTATTATCTTGGATGCCTTTATGATAGAAAGTATTTTCCTGATTCAGTAGCTCTTGAAGAGCTTCGAAAAAAATACAAAGCAGTTTGAAAAGCTCAAAATGATTGGCGCCCTTCAGGGCGCTTTTTCTTTTATTATATATATTGTTCTTTCTTATATAAATATAATAATAGATGTTCATAACTATGTTCATAACTTCTGAAACAATTATCAGTAAAGCTTTTGAGTGCATGTTCATAACTCAAAAGTTATGAACATTATATGTTCATAACTTCTAGACACCGCTTCAATAAAGGCTTGTGCAAATGTTCATAACTTTTATGCTTTTAACATGTGATCAGATGGAACTTTCATGGCTTTTCTGACTTTGTGAAATGATTAGTTCGGAAAGCTAATGTTCATAACTTGGTACATACGTATACCTCATGGCCTGTAATTGTTTATGGAAAAGAGTTTCAGAAGAAAAAGTTATGAACATCGCTAAAAAGCCTTAACCATGCGCTTTACATAAAAAACACCCCAAGTTATGAACATGCCCATGTTCATAACTCCATGATAAATGTTCATAACTTGGAAATGGGTTTCCGGAAATCCGGAACTAAATTTCAAAAAAATGAACTGTTTCTCTGATAATAGTACGTTTAAAAAGAATAGAACTGAGATGACCCGAGGGTATCCAATGAAGCGTGGCTTTATGGAAGGCCTGGTAAAGTTCAAAAG
>NZ_CEYIHJ010000199.1:319-2991 GCF_982836095.1 Kosmotoga sp. | reverse complement strand
CAACAAATCTCCCAACCCGAATCGCCAGCGATTCTCAGCCCGTCAATATGGGCATCTACACGATTATCCAGTTTTGTTAGATCGGAAAGTGAGTAATGAGGCTCATAGACAGCACTATCACGAAGAAGCCATAGAAAGGCAGATTCTTCAGCATGTTGGCTGATTATATTTGGAATGTCTTTCACAGAACAAATTACCTTCTATAAAAGGAAGTTCCAGTTCTTCCCGTCTGCTGTGAGATAAACTTCCTTTCCTGCAACGGATAGCAACATTGAATCATTTACATGGATCTGGTGACTTGGCACTACCTCCGGTTCTCCTAAATCGACAAGTTCAAGGGTATCATCTTTAAGTACCTGAAGGGATTCACCATCGGCCACATATAATCTCTCATTGAACCAACCCACGCTATAAAAATCAGGTTCCCCCGATCCGATGAATTCAATAGGTTCCCAACGTTTGTTACGGCCTTTAAGAACAATTCCTTTTTGACCACAAATATAATAATCTCCATCAGGACTCAACGTAATATCGTACAGGTTATGGTTCGTTGGGCTATCTTCAGCTAACCATGAATTGCCATCATAATGCCAAATTTCCCCTTTGATCCCTACGGCATAAAAATCTTCTGCATTGTGGCCAGCGATCGCTTCAATACTTCCCATACCATCGGTAATTCTCCGTATACGTGCTAAACGATCATCTGGATCTTCAGATTTGTTAAGGTATGGAAACCCCTTGTCACACAATACCCACTGATTCTGCCCAATTAATCGAAAAATTTGCCGCCGCATACCGTATGCGAATAAGCTATCGCCAATTCTTCTCAAACCTTTTAATGGACCAATCACCTTTCCTGGAACTTCAATCCGACTTTTTTGGGAACCCGAAAGGTTAATGGTCACAACTTCGCCATCTCGCCCTAAAGCAATGATAGTTTGTTCCTTATCTCCAAGAGGAAAGATTGAGACGCCCTGGAATTTATACCGACCACCATCAGACCATTTTTCACCCTTTTCCAATATCATAATTTGGGAAATGTAGGCCTTTTTTTCCAGTGCTTCATGCAAATGTGCAATAAAAACCAGCCGTTCCTGATTCTCAATTTGACCACAGATAAAAATAAGATGCTTTTGCAGAAAACTAAGTTCTTTGCTCATGTTTCGCTTTTCTTTAGAAAAATAAAAAGTTAATAATTTCTATGTCAACTCTAAACAGACAAATAAGATCTAAGGCGCTCAATTGCCTAAAAAGCTTTCCATTTGGACACTCTGGGCATCAAAGATTTCGTCTATATTGTCCGGCTGTTCCTCAGCCCCAGTTTTTTTTGTTTTTACACGATGATTATCTCTTACTCCTGCCTGTTTATGATAAGCGTCTAGTTGTGAACGTAAACACTTTTCTGAGCACTTCGGATCAGTAAAATTATTATTATGGGCTGCAATTGCACTCTCGCGTGCTTCATCATAATACATTGCTTTATCGGGTGTTCGGTTTGTATCCGCCCCTTTTGCGATCTCTTCTTCTACCTGCTCGATCATATCTCTCTCAACAGCATCTTGAAAATCATGCATTTTGGGGTGGGTCTTCTCTGAATCAGGAAAATTGCTATCGTCATTCCGATGCCAGGAATGCCCTTCCGCACAGACACATGGTGCATCTTCCTGAATATAATTGCTGTAATCGACGAAGTGGTGTTTAGGCAGCAAATGATGACCAGTCTGGCCTTTACAGCATCCACCATGTGATTTGGCGCGCTCCTTAGGAACAAGCATACAACGTTTGGCTTTAACACATTTATTATCCCCAAAGTTCTTGTTACTCTGTTTTGTTTTTCCATACTTTGGGCAATCCTTGTGGGTCTTGCCCATTTTATTTGCATTTGGGCAATTAGCGGCCACCGCATCCATCTCATCACCACATGCCTCCCGTTTTTTTGCCATGCTCATATTATCCAAATAAGGCCAAGTCGGACTATTCCCCGGCACAGACATATGATTATGCGTCGTTAAATCCAAATGCCGCACCACATTTTCGCCTTCAAACTTCACATCCATAGACCAACTGTTGAAATAGACTTTACCACGGTTTGTGCTGGTGATAACGCCTTTCTTGGCAGCACTTCCGGCTTCGTCTCCGGTGCTTTTCTTAAAATATGATTTATTTTTTAACATCACCTCTTTTCCGGAAACCTTGACCTTTTTGCTCCCACTAGTCGTGTCTTTTGCCATTCCCGTATTGGGATACGGTATTGGAACACCCGGGGGTGTGGCGGGGTTTTCGGGTGGGGTGAAACAAACATCGGGAAACGCGCAGATGGACTTGCCATCAGCCGCTTTACAGGACACTTCCCTTCCATTGGCAAATACATCGTTTCCCATCAGGTACCTCTTGTATTAGAATAACTTAAAAACATGGCCGCCCTTTGGCCGTCGTCATTGCCAAAATGGCAGAGCACTCCATTGCCTGGAGCATACCCTTTTTTCGCTGCAGCCAAGGCCATACCTAATATGACAGGAACTATAGCAGCGCCCACTTCTCCGATACAATCAACTGGAAGCCAGATATCGAATTCCTCTTTGCGTTCTTTTTGCTTTTTCGAATTATGATCTATTATTTCAATATCATTTAGCTCAAGTTCATGGTCGGTTATCATTTGTTTAATGATTTTT
>NZ_CEYIHJ010000199.1:0-309 GCF_982836095.1 Kosmotoga sp. | reverse complement strand
TAATGTCCGGGTTAGGGCAAGCGCAGCCTCTTTGAATCCGTATTGCTCACCGTTTACATCGGTAATTCGATAGTCCAGATCCGCGACGGTCATTCCTGAAGTTTTCGAAGCCTCATTGATCGCCTGCACAAGGCCTTCAGCACACAAAGGCTCTCCGGAATCCATGTGAGCTTCTTCTTTCCCGAAGCCGAGCCCGTTAATAATTATTTGCTCATCGGACTTTTGACTCGCTTGGCATAAAAGTACCGAAGCGCCGGCTTCACCGGGAATGAAACCGTCTGAATTGGTTCCCGTCAGGATTCTTTCTTT
>NZ_CEYIHJ010000198.1:0-3021 GCF_982836095.1 Kosmotoga sp. | reverse complement strand
TACAGCAAAGAAAAGCGAAAAGTCAAATCCGTTGGCAAATACCGTCTGTAAGAGCACTTTTGAGTGGTTCTGGTTTTCGTCAGTTTTGCAATATAAGAGACATTATATTGCAAACGTCCTCAAGAGCATGAATATGTGAATGACTTTGGCAAACTCATCGTGTCAAAAAATCTGCTTGAAAAAACTGCCTCGAAAATCGATTCTGAGACCCTTTTTTGACGTGGACCTATAGTTTTGTATTTACTGTGTCCAAAACAGGTCTCACAGGGCAATCTCGAAGGAGGTTTTTGAAACACGCTTCTTTAGTGCTGTTTTGCCTCTTCAAATTGAAGATTCAACCCCCTAACGTTGTACGTTGCTCAAACAAAGGCTTTATACGCTTGAGTAAGCCAGAGTAAGCCAATAATGGTATGATCTAAGCGAGGTGATGACATGAACATAGCGCTTATTCACTACAGGGCAGGGTTAATGGATGGGGTTTCATTGGAAATGGAAAGATGGAAAACAGTTCTGCTTCGTTTAGGCCATAACGTGCATATAATTGCGGGCAACAATGAAAAAGGCGTAGATATTTGTATTCCCGAAATTGGATTTAATAATCCAATACACAACACTATATATCATAACTGCTTTGAAAATCTTGAAGATTATGATGAAAATTCTATTGTTGATTATATTACCAAATACGTCACAGTAATCTATAAGAAATTTATAAAGTCACTTTGTAGTTATGAAGTCATTATTGTAAACAATATGTGGTCGCTGGGTTTGAACTTACCGGTAGCTATTGCACTTTCTCAATACGCTGAAGAACATCCAGAAAAGTTGTTCATTGGACATCATCATGACTTCTGGTGGGAGCGAGAACATATGAAATGCACCTGTTCTGAAGTTGAAAAGCTTTTAATAAAGTACTGCCCACCTACTGGTCAAAATATAAAGCATGTTGTAATAAATTCGTTTGCAAAGGATTCACTGCTTCAAAGAAAATCTATTGATGCTCTGATAATCCCAAACGTTAGAGATTTCAGTGGTGAAGAGTATTTGAATGAATCACTTCGAGAAGAACTGCGAAACGAACACAACATTTTTCCTGGCGATATCGTTCTCCTCCAGGCTACGAGAATCACCCGCAGAAAGGCAATAGAGCTTGCGATAGATCTCTGTTGCGAACTTAAAAAAACGGCTCAGAGTTATATTGGTAAATCACTCTACAACGACAACATATTTACGGGACGAATTCTCCTTGCTCTATCAGGAATGTGTGAAGATATTTCTTACAGACGCCAGCTATTCAAAAAGGCAGCACAAATGGGTGTTGAGTTCTTGGATCTCTACACCACAGATGCAAAGAACAAAGAGCAAACTTTCATGAAGCTTTACAACATCGCAGACATTGTAACTTATCCTTCAATCCTTGAAGGTTGGGGAAATCAACTTCTTGAGGCAATATTGATGAAAAAGCCCATTGTTTTATTCGAATACGAGGTCTTTTCAAAGGACATTAAGTCAACTGGAATAGAGTATGTTACTCTTGGAAGTCAGTACGAGCTAACAGATGGGCTCGTCACAATCAGCGCTGATACCTTAGAACAAGCTGCAAAGAGAGTATTCGAACTTCTGTTTAACAAAAGGCTTTACTCAGACATTGTGAACAAGAATTTCAAAATAGCTTCGCAGCACTACGATCTTCATAATCTGGCAAGTATGATCAAGCAGCTTTTCTAAGTTTTGCTTTCGATTTCAAGCAAAAACTCTTTCCATTCAACATTTGAGCCAAAGCCACCTATGCCATCCTTGCCTACAACTCTGTGGCATGGTATATACAATGGCAAGTTGTTGCAAGCCATCGCATAGCCAACAACTTTGGGAATCACTCCAAGCTCACGTGCAACTTCACCATAGGTAAGTGTTTCACCGTAGGGAATCTGCCTGACATACTTCCATATCTTTTTGAAGATCGCTCCACCACCTATTAAAACGGGGAAATCAATCTTCTTTATTTTTCCATCGAGATAGCCCTTAATTTGCGTTGTGAAAGGCTCTAAAGGTATATCTTCGTGTTTTGCTGAAAATTTGATCTTCACTACTTTGCCCTCATTAACAAAGACAACGATACTTCCCAGTTTTGTTTCAACACTGCCAATCTCCATTTTTTCCTCCAGTCACTTTTCCTCTATTTTCGGTTTTTCAATGTACCTCATCCGTCTTTTAAATTCACGGATGTTCATCTTTTTCAAAACAAAGCTTCCAAGAAAGAACTGAAAAGGCAACCACGTCACGTGTCCAACCGGCACAAAGTATCTCTTTGGTTTACCCAGGTGTTCCCATAATATTTTCCGAGTACTTGGAGGGAGGGCTCTATCAAATACGCCCTCTATTAACGTTAGTTTGGAGGAATCTGAAAAACGGGCATATGCCACAGGATCGATCTTAAGTAATGGGTGAATATCTGAGTTAAGCATTTCGTCGACATTCTTAAATGTTTTCAGTTTTTCAATATCTGATTTGAAAACACGCTTTAAATTTTCCTCATCGCCAATACCTGATGCTGTGGTATCGAAGCGTTTCATCTCTCTTCTAACATAAGCAAGTGTCGGAGAATGCCACACAAGAGTTGATAAATCCCCACCCGCTGTGACAAGTATTGTCTGCTTCAAATCATTGACAAGCGCATTTAACATAACAGCTATCATTCCACCAAGGCAATATCCAACAAGACAGTTGTTTTCACTCCACCAGGTTTGCTTCTTCATGAAGTCGATGGTGGTCAAACAATCCACCACTGCGTGTTCCCAATATCGCGTGGCTTTATCAATATCCGCTGAAAAGTAATCTTTACCACTCACCGATCCATGGGAAGTTCGTGTGAAATTCCCGGGCAGAACAGGAACAACTGTTCTCACCCCTGCGTTTGCAAGATGCATACCCATCCAGAGTAGGAAGGGAATATTCATAGTTCCCAAACCATGAAGCAGCAGAACACTGCCTACAACGCTTTCTTTCGGTTCGAAGTGATAC
>NZ_CEYIHJ010000197.1:0-3028 GCF_982836095.1 Kosmotoga sp. | reverse complement strand
GGAGGTGAGAGTATGAAAAGGTACATAATAGTTTTGGCTTTTCTTTTAGTTGCTCTCAGTGTCTTTGGTATAAGTTATAGTGTTGGCGTAAATCTTAGTGGGGCTATTGAACCCTTTCTTATGGCAAGATTTGAGCTTGGTACAGTTGATATCATGGTTAAAACTGGTTTTATCTTCAGCAGTAGGGGGATAGAGCTGATTGTTCCGGGTATTTTTGTATCCACTGATTTATCCTTCTTTAGACCACATGCAGGTTTAGAAGGATTCTGGCATTTGAGGGAAATGGAGTGTTTGCTGTTAGGGAAAATCGGAGCGGATTTCAAGGTCGGACTTAGCTTTGCTTCTCTTTACCTTGGAGCGGATTTAGGGTTGGCGATTGACTTGCCCGGGGAATTCTTTGTAAGCGTTAATAAACTTGCTCCAATCCCAACACTTACAGCTTATCTTGAATGGTAATTGATATTATGAGCAGTTAGCGAATATTCAAAGAATTTTCTAAAAATCTTTCGATTAAAATGCGCCCTTTTGAGGGTGCGTTTTTTAAAATTACATTGGAAAAGTATGTAGAATCATCCATGTTGTTGCACTATCGGCTGTTGCTTTTAATCATCTTTACTTCCGATATCGGAAGTAACTTCCGCCCCCGGAAGTGATATAATCTCATAGGGGGTGACTGCGTGCTTTTTGATACAAGGCCAAAAACTAAATTAGAAGACCTCTTTGATAGAATTGACGAAAGAAAAGCTTTTGAAGATGCTTTGTACAATTATCCACTTGTTGTTGTAACTGGGCTTCGAAGGGTAGGGAAATCCTCATTGATCAAAGCCATGCTAAATGAACTCCAAGAAATCACACTCTTTTTGGATGGAAGAAGCCTCTATTCTTCTTCAGGAGGGAATATTACCAAATTCCATCTTATTAGTCACATCGAAAAAGAACTTGCCCGGGTGTCTTTGAAGCATAAGATAATCAAATTCCTTAAAGAATTACGGGGAATAAGCATTAAAGGAAATAGCATTACTCTCATAAGGAAAGAATTAGACCTTTCATCACTCATGGAAAGACTCAACGAATTTGCTGCTAAGAATGGAAGAAATATTATTTTATATATTGATGAAGCTCAGTATTTGAAATATTATGGTTCAAGAGGAGGGAAAGACCTTCTTACCTTGCTTGCGTTTATCTATGACAATTTGCACAATACAAAGTTGGTCATAACAGGTTCTGAAATAGGATTACTGCACGATTTTCTAAGATTTTCAGATTACGAATCTCCTCTTTACGGCAGAGCCTATTCAGAAATATGCATTGAGCCTTTTAAAAGAAAAACTTCTATAGAATTTTTGAAAAAGGGTTTTGCGCAAATAAATTTGCCCGTTTCATTTGATATCGAAGAAGTTGTTGATATTCTCGATGGAATACCGGGATATTTAGTCCTTTTCGGAGTAAAATACCGTGAATTTTTAGATGTGAAAGAAGCAATTGAGAAAGTATTTAGTTATCTTTCTGGAATGATTTCGAGCGAGCTTAAAGAGCTGGAAAAAAGGAGCCCCCGTTATTTGAAAATACTAAAACACATCGCGGCAGGAGTCGATTCCTGGGCAGGCCTTAAGAGGCTATTAATAGCTTCCGATGACCAAATCAGCGATTCAAGACTATATGAAACCCTGAATATCCTTCAGCAGACTTCATGGATAAAAAAAACCAATGGAAAATATGACATTGTTGACCCTGTCTTGAGAAGAGTAATAAGTAAAATCTTAGAATAGCATTACCAATTATTTCTGAAAAAGAAGCTACTTTCGTCCCCGGAACCTTAATATATTTACCCCAATTCTAAAGCAACACCCTGTCAAATTACTTTCAGCCGTCCTTTGTACCGGCAATCGAAGCTTTCAAATATAGTTCCACCCGTAATCAGGCAAAGTTATCGGGAATATCCCTTCTAACCCTAAATCCACGCCTTTGCCAAGAACAGCCTTTGTCAGTTCAGAGTTATCAAGCTTGCTTGCTTTGTTTTTGAATTCTTCATATTCCTTGTTTGAAAGCCTTTCTTTAAAAAAGTCTTCCAGCTGTGAGAAGAAGTTTTCAGCAGAGATTATTTTCGCAGTGCCTTCAAAGGTTGTAGTTTTATCGGCTGGGTAATTAAAACTGTCATCAAAATGAAGCACGCAATAATTCCTGTTTTTTTCAGCTGTTACAGTCCTAATAATGCGAAGCACCTCATCTTTTTTGCCTCCAAATTCCAGCACATGGAGCTCTTTGTCGATATTTGCGAAGGTGCAGTAAGATTCTTCTCCCAGATAAGTTTCGGAAGCTCTGGTAGCGATGTATCCGGATTCGAAAACCGCTTTGAAATCGTCGTAGTTCCGCAAATACCTGATGAACTTTTTCTGATGTATTGAGAGAATCTTTCCAACATCTTTTGAGTTCGCCTTTTTGATTTTTGCTTTTTCTCCCTCGGGAGAAATCTTCGCAGTGTGATAACTTCCAAACTCGACTGCTCCAAAGCGCCTGTATAATCCTCTTAAACCTGATATGACAAATACCGAGATGCCCTTTTTAATGCTTTGCGCTTCCATAATTTCGAGCATCCTTGAAGCGAAACCAGCTCCCCTGTAATCCGGGTGAGTGCAAACTGAGCCTATTAATCCCACTTTCAACGTATATCCATATATCGATATCTTTGCAGGCTGCATGCCCAATAGAGAAACCACCCTGCCGCCATCTTTAACCCCCAGGAGGTTTGAAACGTTCTTCTCAGAAAGAAAAATAGGAAAACACGCGCCCATGTCTTTATCAAAAATCTCACTGGCAAGCTCGATCGCGCTGTTCAGGTCTTCTGGCATTAACACAACAGGTTCCAGCATTAAAATCCCCCCTTGAGGTTTTCTGCTTCAAATATATCATCTTAAATACTGAGCCCAACATGGTATATAGTTATATACCATTGTGTTCTTACTATGACCATCACTGCAAAAAAATAATAGGGAAATGGTTTTATGAAACCGAGTATTGTAACAAAACC
>NZ_CEYIHJ010000196.1:0-3028 GCF_982836095.1 Kosmotoga sp. | reverse complement strand
GTTCATGGGATGCAATACTCATTAACTGGGTGGCCTCGGAAGAGAACCGCAGTTATCAGGGCAAAACCATCGACGAGTTATCGCGCGAATTAAATGTAAACCCTGTGGATTTTGTCCGTGAACTATTGATAACGGAAGATGGCCAGGTCAGCATTTGTGGGTTCGGGATGAGTAAGGAAAACACTGAAAAAGTGTTGGCTTTCCCCTTGACAATGGTTGGGTCTGACGGGAGTGCTTGGCAACCTGAAGGCACTCTCGGTCAAAGCCATCCGCATCCGCGTTACTATGGGACTTTCCCTCGCGTACTGGGGTACTATGTCCGTGAGAGAAAAATCATGCCGCTTACAGAGGCTATTCGTAAAATGACATCACTTGCGGCTGACAAGTTTCATATCCAAGACCGAGGCCGATTGAAAACAAACCAGTACGCTGACATCGTTGTCTTTAATCCGAATACGATCACTGACAAGGCCACCTTTGTGCAGCCCCATCAATATCCTGTGGGTATTGATTTTGTATTGGTAAATGGCAAGATTATAGTGGAACGGGGTCGACATACAGGTAGGCTGCCAGGAAAAATACTACGCCATACTTAAGGCTTTATCAAGGTTGTGGTCAAATAATGAAACACATTTTGCTGGTCAACCCTTGGATCCATGATTTTGCAGCCTATGATTTTTGGATCAAGCCAATTGGTCTGTTGAGCATCGGAGCTGTACTGCGACAACTTGGGTATGAGGTGCACTTAATTGACTGCTTAGACCGTTACAACCCGGACTTGTTGAAATGGCAAGGATTATCCAAACCGAAATCAAAAAACGACTGCACCGGCAAATTTCATCGTCAACCTATTAACAAACCAACAATTTTGCGACACGTTCCCCGGCGCTTTTGCAGGTACGGCTTGCCGCCCAAGCTCTTTGAAAACACTTTACGTCAACATCAAAAGCCATTGGCTATTTTAGTTACCAAACTTTTGCAGGAAATTGAAAGTACTTACAAAGCCTGACTAATTTTGATGAAATATTTTTTACAAAGCTCATGATTTTCAGGAAATGACAAATATAATTGTCCATTATAAGAATGTATCTTAGCTGGAATATCCATCAGTTTTCTTGTCAAATCAAGAGTAGACATCGATTCCAACAGCGTGTCTTTCAAAATATGATAACGAAAAAGAGCAAGCAAATTATAAGTAATCATAGCAAAATACAAAAAACTTAAAATTCCCAAATATTTTCTCGTTCGAAGACTTTTGATATATAAAGCATAAGTTCCTTCTTTAATAATTGACTCAATATTTTGACGTTCATTATAATTATGATAAAGATACTCCGGCTCATCTTCTTGGTCTGAATATAAATGTGTATACTTTTTTTGTCCCTTTGGTGTAGTTGTTTCGACAACAACGACACGAACAGGATGGCGGCAATTTGTAATTTTCTGTTCATGCATATCCGCTATTTTTACAAAATAGTCAATGGGTAACCAGTTTTCATGACAAAGCTTTTTAGTAAAATTCTCGGCGGTTCGTGGATCCTTGCCTTTGATTAAGAATGATAGATGGTGATCTATCAAGGCTTCAACGTTAGGACCAGTGCCACTGGCAGAATCAGCACGAACAATACCTATACGATCAATGTCGCCTAATATTTCTGCTACTTGATAAATGGCATCCCAGAAACGACAATCAGCATAAGTGTTGCCAGGGTCTAAGTGCAGTGATAATATTTCATTAAAAGGAGTATTTGCAGTGGTAGCCAAACTAAATTGATAACCACGCGCTGATCGCTTTCTGGGAAAATATCCTTTACGAGCCAGTTGATATGTTTTGCCATAGACGACAATACCAGAACAATCAAAATCTATATCAACCTTTTGCTGGGAACGCCACAGACTATAACAACTCAGCAATTGTTCAAAAATGTAATCCAGCTCCATAATATTGTAGAGATCAAATCGCCTTAAAAATCGATTAATCTGGGATTGCTCCGGGAACTGAGTTAATTGGCAACATTCAGCAGCCCCTTTATATGGTACAAGTTTATGGTTGATATCTTTGCCATATTTGCAGCCAATCGCAATTGATGCGATTAAAGTTTTTACTCGATCAAGATTGGTGTAAGTAACCTCCTTCATGTTCACATGAAGGCTATCAATAAACGGCTGGAAGAAGCCAATGGATTCAGCAAATGGTCCCAACAGGCCTAAAAAGCCGTTAGGTAATACATCGGCAAAAGGTTCAGTGGAACAATGAATATGGGAAAGAACAGCGCTTGCATTATATTGACCGACAAAGTTTATTTCGACAGAGTTAGAGTTTTTTTTAACTCAAGGTAAATAGACAAAGAACAGTCTAAACAAGAATATCTTTGACGTAAACCATCTGTTTTTGTTAGTACAGTTCCATTTTTTTTAATATGGCTGCTACCACATTTGCTACAAATAATAGGTGTTGACTCAGAGATGGGGCTTTCAGCAATATCTTGTGCTGTTTTGTGTTTGTCATGATACATTGCTAACAATTGTTCTTTGAGCTTTTGATTTTCATCCTTAAGATCGATTGTTCTTTTCCCTGGTGTTTTGGCTTGAAATGCATCAATGATAGCACCCTTTGCAGTTTGTTCCCATTTATAAATTGTGTGTCTTGGAATACCATATTTATCAGAAAGTTGAGTATAACTTGCTCCACCCCACAAAGCTTTTACGACGTTGAGTTTAAAATCTGCATCGATTTTTCTAAAAGACATTTGAAAACCCTCCTTTTTGAGAATAATATAATCAAAAAGGGGGTAAATGTCAATAATAATGTATCTTATTATTATGTGTTATTGTGCTTATTTCTTATTATGTGCAAAAGTTTGGTAGTTAAAATTATAAAACCACCCTGTCTAAAGTTTTTTAAAGCGGAGAAATTTATCATGAAATTGCTTGAAAAAATACTTTTTGCCACAGACTTAAGCACGAATGCTGAAGAAGCATTACAAACGGCGATTTTAGTTGCCAGGACTTTTAATTCCGAAATTAC
>NZ_CEYIHJ010000195.1:0-3104 GCF_982836095.1 Kosmotoga sp. | reverse complement strand
ACCAAAGAAAAGGCAGAAGAATTAGCGAAAGAGTTAGTTACGAAAGGCGAGCTTTCTGAAAAAGAAGGGAAAAGTTTTATCGAAGAGATGTTGAAAAAATCAGAAGAGGCCAAGCAAGAGTTAGAGAAAAAGACTGAAACCCTGATTAATCAGGCTTTAAAGAAAACCGATATTCCAAGCAAAAAAGAGTTTATTTCGGTCTCTCGCCGCCTGGCTAAACTGGAAGAAAAAATTGAAGAGTTGAAAAAGGAAATTACAGAAAAATAAAATAAATGCTTTCCCTGAGAAGATTAAAGACAATCACTCGCACATACCGCCATTTCCGTCGCTATCAGCAAATATTAAGAGTTTTAGTTAAGTACGGATTTGGTGACATTCTTAGCCAGCTTCATCTCTATCAATTAATAGATAAAGGATCTCATTTTTTCAGAATAAGAAAAAAATCCGAAACTATACCTTTGCCTCGCAATAAACGTATTCGCTTAGCTTTGGAAGAGTTGGGCCCTACATTTGTGAAACTAGGTCAATTGCTAAGCACAAGACCAGACTTAGTGCCGCCAACTTTAGGAGAAGAATTAACAAAGCTTCAGGACAAGGTTTCGCCATTTCCATTCGTAGAGGCAAAAGACGTCATTCAAACCGAATTGAAACGCTCTGTAGAGGAAATATTCTCCAAGTTTGAAGAAAAACCCATTGCTGCCGCTTCGTTAGGACAAGTACATTGTGCCTGGTTAAAAAATGGAGTCAGGGTGGCCGTAAAAGTACAGCGGCCTGATATTTGTCGCATAATAGAAGTTGATTTGGAGATCATGTTGTATCTTGCTGCTATGATGCAAAAACACATTGCTGAAGCAGCGGACTATGATCCAGTTGGTATTGTAAAAGAGTTTACCGACAATATTACAAAAGAACTGGACTATACGCTTGAGGCCTCAAATATTGAACGATTTGCTAAAAATTTCAAAGACGAACCCGCAATTTATGTTCCTCATGTCTATCGCGATTATACTACAGAAAAAGTGCTCACTATGGAATATATTGATGGGATTAAAATATCAGAAGTAAGAAAACTCAAGGCAGATGGTTACGACTGCAATCTGATAGCAAGTCAGGGAGCAATGCTGATATTAAAGCAAATTTTTGAGTATAACTTCTTCCATGGGGACCCGCATCCAGGTAATATTTTTATTTTGCCTGATAATGTTCTATGTTTTTTAGATTACGGTATGATGGGGCGGATAGATGAGGAGACAAAAGAGAGTCTGGCGTCGCTGGTTAATGCATTTATTGATAATGATGTTTCAGAGATTGTACACTTGTTTATAAAATTCTACCCGTCTGAAAGAGTTGATCTTAGAAAATTCAAGCTGGACACGTGGGAGGTGTTAGACCAATATCATGGAGTACCCCTTAAACAGATTGAATTAAAAAGGGTCTTTCGGCAAGCACTCTATCTTATTGAGAAACATCACCTCAAGATACAACCGGAGTTATTTTTACTCGGCAAGGCATTGGTTTCCATAGAAAGCATAGGCAGTTCTCTCGATCCAGATTTTAATGCTGTAGAGCAAACCCAACCCTTTATCAAGGAATTTATCCTAAAGAAATTTAGCCCTCACGCGATAGCACACAAATTGAAAAAAAGCCTCTTTGATTTTTTTGCTCTCTTTCAGGAATTCCCAGAAGAAATCAGAAACATTTTTTCTCTGTTGAAATCGGGTGAGATGAAATTAAAATTTGATCACAGGGGATTAGAACCCTTCATTGCCAAGATGGATCAAGTCAGTAACCGCCTTGCTTTTTCTATAATTGCTGCGGCATTAATTATTGGCTCAGCCCTGATTGTGCTCTCACAAACGCCGCCTTTGATCTTTGGTGTCCCTGTAATTGGTCTTGTTGGCTTTCTGGTGGCAGCTTTTATGGGCTTAGGCCTCCTTATTGCTATCTCTCGTTCAGGAAAGTTGTGAACGGGCGAGGATTTTTTATGAGAGATAAAAATAGAGGATTAAGAAAATTATATGAAAGAAATTTGGATTACATCAATTCTGGCTTTCTTTCATTCAAAGACAAAAATATCCCTAAATATATAAAAAGATTACAGGAATCAATTGAAAAAAAAGTTATTACTCCCAAGAAGCTCAAGGAATATGTGTACAACAGGTATTATTATTCTGATGAAAATCATGAAAAAGCCAATAAGCCGGTTGACAGGCGTATGTTGGGGGAAAAAATAGGCCTTGTGCTTTCCGGTGGAGGAGCAAGAGGAGTTGCCCATGCAGGCGTATTAAAAGTGCTGGAAAATTATGGCATAAAACCTGCATTTATCATAGGCACTTCTGCAGGTTCTGTAGTTGGAGCCTCATACAGCACGGGAATTTCTCCAGATGAAATGCTTGATATATATGAAAAAGAGGAAAAAGAGTTTTTCAAATTGTCGCAGCTGCGCTCTTTCTCACAAAAAACTATGAGCTGCACGTTAAGGTCCATTTTCAAGAAATATCTGCCGTTCAACGAGCTCATAGATACGAAAATCCCCTTTTATATCAACACAACAGATGTAAAAAGCTGTGGAAGATTGATCTTCTCAGCCGGAGATTTGACTGAACTGGTCCTCGCATCCTCGGCTATTCCGTTTCTATTCGAGCCGATAAGCTATGAAGATTATATTCTTATCGATGGAGGAATGACTGATAATTTCTGCGTAGATTTTGCCAGAATGATTAACAAAAACGACTTTAACAATGAGCTGAAAATTGTCATTTCCGATGTTTCTGCTGCAACCGATTCGGCTTCCCGGATTCAAACTTCCCATTTCCTTTTGACCCTGTCTAAAGAATTTGTGGATACTGTAAAATTTGTTGGCAAAGAGATTCTTCCAGTAAGGGATGAGCGAGACATCCTCTCGATAATAAATAATCTTTTCTACATCCTTGCCAAAAGAGGGGGGCTGGCACCTGAATTCTCAGAAGATGAGATAATTATTTCGCCAATGCTTGGAAAAATGGGGATTTTTGAATTCAAAAAGTACGGTTGGGCATTTGACAAGGGCGTTGAAACCACAAAAATTACTTTGCAGGAATAAAATGGGACGGTACGGATAGCCG
>NZ_CEYIHJ010000194.1:0-3108 GCF_982836095.1 Kosmotoga sp. | reverse complement strand
AGGTGAATTGAATGGTTGAAGCTTTATGATTCTTACGAACTTCTAAAAGCAGTGGTCAATATTAGCCACGAAGAGGGTAAACTGAATGTTGTTCAATCTTTTGTAAAGAACCTGCGCTATAAAAAACTCTTTGAAGGGTTGGAAATCCTGTTGAATAAAGGAGCACCACCTCAAGAAGATGAGGAATATCTGAAATTAAAGCAAGCGTTGAAGGAGCTGGTTACATTAGATTAGAAATGCATATTGTTTTGTGCTGTATAATTTATGAAGCCTGGAGGTGATTGTATGGCGGCTTCTTACAGAAAGCAAATGCTTGAGTCTGAAATTCAAAAAGTACTTTCGGAAGCTTTGAGGAACTATAAGGGAGCTGATTTTGATACGTCGCTTTTGAATATTATTAGAGTGGAACTCTCGAAAGATAAAAGATATGCGAACGTTTTTGTTAGCAGCCTTATAAATTCAATGGAAAAGGAAGAAGTTGTTAAGTGGTTTGACGAGAACAAAGGTTATTTCCGAACGGCTATTGCCAAATCAATCAGAATATTCAAAGCGCCTGAGTTAAGATTCAAGGGAGATATCGGCATTGATGCAAGTCTAAGGATATCAAAAATCCTTGACAAAATAAACGAAGAGAGGAAAGAGGAAAACGAATAATGAGCTCTGGTTTTCTTTTTATAGATAAACCCACTGAAATCACCTCTCATGATGTGGTAAATATATCCAGAAAAAAATTGGGGATCAGGAAGATCGGCCATTCGGGAACTCTTGACCCCTTTGCGAGTGGGTTGCTTATTCTTGGAGTTGGACGAGCAACAAGATTACTCGAGTATTTGAAAGATTTTGACAAAACGTATAGCGTTAGAATGAAGCTTGGTTTGATAACCGATACTTTTGACATCACCGGCAAAATCGTTGAAGAGCGCTCAGAATGGAATAATCTAACCGAGGATGAGATTGTACATGCTCTTAAAGACTTTGAAGGCGAATATCTTCAAGTGCCTCCTGCTTATTCAGCAAAACGCCACAAAGGAAAGAGACTTTATCAGCTTGCCCGTGAAGGGAAGATAATTAACTTGCCTCCAAAAAAAGTGAAAGTTTTTTCCATTAGTAGTGTTGAAATAGACCTTGAAAGAGGTGAGGTTGCTTTTTGCGCAAGGGTCTCTTCTGGAACATACATACGATCATTGGTAATGGATGTAGGCTATCGATTGGGCTGTGGCGCTACTACTATTTATCTAAGGCGAACCAAAATCGGTAATTTCTCTGTACATGAAGCAATAGTACCCGCGGAAATTTCAACCATTTCCCTAAAAGAACCTGATGAAGTAATTTCTACCTTTTTGCCATCGATTATTGTCAGTGAAGAGCATGGAAAAGCGATCTTAAACGGTTGCCAAATTTGGCTCAAAGGAATTATAGGCCTTGATGGGCAATTCAAAAAAGACGACTTGGTTAGGATAACAGATGAAAAGGGCAAGTTTCTTGCTATAGCTCAAGCAGAGAGGACCTCAAGATTTATCAAGAAACTCCTTGAAAAAAAGGAAAACCAACGTGTAGCAAAACTTCTAAAGGTTATTGGTGATCAATGAATGTTCGTGGCATGTATTGGTACCTTTGATGGCGTTCATACAGGTCATAGGAAGATCATGGAAGAAACCGTTAAACTCGCTGCAAAATTGAAAGTTAATAGCGTTGCAATTTCCATGATTTATCCTTGGCAGTACTATTTTCCAAATTTTCCCGGGCTAATCTATCCGGTTTCTCAGCGAATTGAACTCATATTGAATATGGGCATAGATAATGTCATAACCGTTGATATGGCAGAAATCAAGGATATCGAACCGGAGGATTATGTGAAATCTCTTCTCTCGCAAGGACTCAAAGGGCTTGTTGTGGGAGAAGATTTTGTTTTTGGCAAACACGCTCGTGGAAACGTAGAAATGTTATTGAAAATGGCTGCTGAATATGGATTTGAATTAAGAGTAATTCCAAAGCAAACATATCAGTCAAGGCGAGTAAGCAGCAGCTGGATAAGAGAAACAATTGCCCAAGGCGACGTAAAAATGGCTTCAAAACTTCTTCAAAAGCCATATCATATATATGGTCGAGTTTATCGGGATCAAGGTCTGGGCAGCAAACTCGGGTTCCCCACAGCAAACATCTCACGGGGTGAGGACAAGCTTGTTCATCCAAGATCTGGTGTTTATATCGTCAGATCAACGATTGAGGGCCAGACAGTCATCGGGTTATTAAATGTTGGCTTTCGACCATCTATCAATCCCTCCGAAGAAATTAAATACGAGGTTTACTATTTGGACTTTGAAAAAAAGCTTTACAATAAAATTATAGGAATGGATTTGCTGGAATATTTAAGGCCAGAGTTGAAATTCGACACACTGAATGAACTGATCAGTGCCATCAAAAGAGACGAAAAAATAGCCCGCACCTGGATTGTAAAGTTTAAATCAAAGCCAGGAAATCAGGAAATCGAGAATTGTTGAAAAATACTTTTCTTTTACATCTAAATCCCTGTAAGGCTCATGTTTAGAACCCTCAAAGCACTTTATCTTCTTTTTGACGCTCAAAGCGTTGTAAAAATCCTCTATTGAAGCTGTGGACACAACCTCATCTTCTGAACCATAGGTCATCAGAATGGGACAGTCAATCCTTCCTATATCATTCCATGAAAGGTTGATTTGCCTTTCGAGATCAATGAAAAATCCTATTGAAATCCTATCGTGAACTGTGGGCTCCAGAGTGTAAAAACGGTTCACTTTATCATTTTTTGAGATCTTAGATGGGTCAATCCTGTTACTGAGCCTTAAAAAAGGAACAATGTAGGATAATGCTAGAAAACCGTGGTATAAGCTTTTCAGATCATCACGATAGGATTTCAAAGGCGGAGAACTCAATATTGCAGCTTTAAAGAGAGTGGGGGACTGTTCAAGAAGCCTTATGGAAATCAAGCCACCGAGACTATGACCCATTAAAAAAAACGGCACATCAGGAGGTTCATTTTTAGCCATATTGGCGAGTGCTTCTATCCGTTTTATAGAATTGCTAAGCTTCTTTGCAGCACCATAGGGTACAGGGTCAACACCATGTCCT
>NZ_CEYIHJ010000193.1:0-3154 GCF_982836095.1 Kosmotoga sp. | reverse complement strand
TAAATGGAGAATCGAAATGAGCAAAGAAAGAAGGTGCAATTGAAACAAGAAACGAATTACCAGATATCTCCTTGAGTTTCTTCAGATCTCTGCGATAATTCTTTGCGCCCTGGGGACATATATCAATACATTCACCGCAGAGAATGCACTCATCTTCAATAATTTGGGATTTGCCACTACTGAAGCTTATTGATTTAACCTGACAATTTCTCAGGCACTTATAGCAATACTGGCAGTTTGCATTATTTGAAAGGATATACTCACTCATTTGATTCACCTTTTTTTCTCATACATTCTTTAACGATTTCTACAACATTGCCGGCAGTAATTCCTGAATAAAGTTTTCCGTCGATTTCCATACTTATGCCATTGATACAGTTCCCAAAGCAAAGAGACCCAACAAGTTGTAGATTGGGATATTCCTTTTGTAGTTCTCTGAGTTTTTGAACGACCTTGTATGATCCTTTTAAATGGCAAGAGCTTCCAAGGCAAATTTTAACCACCATATTCTCACCCTATTATCGTTATAATTTTCACGTTATATTTTTCACAATTATTTTATCTTCTTTCTTCGATGTTGTCAAAGGCCATCTGAGCGATTGTTACCATACGTTCTTTTTTGCTTTACAAACACACTTGCCGAACTTCATTCTGCCAGTTCCATTATTTGAAATCAGGCCAATTCCGCTATTTGGGGTATTATTTATATCTGCTTTTCTTTATTGACTCCTTGTTTTCTTCGTTATAAAATATTTGCATTGACTTCGGGAGGTGAAACGGATGGATCTCAACAGTATTCTTAGATGCCCATTATGCCATGGAGAGCTTTCTATTTCACAAAAAGGGTTCTATTGCGCTGCATGTGATAGAAGATACAAAAAGAGAGCAGGGGTATATGATTTTCTCATCTCAGGGGAAGACCAATGGGCTATGTTAGGCAAGGGATTCATGGATGGTCAGGAAGAATTGAGGAACCGTTTATTCGAAACTGATGAATCCGAACTATCTCCTTCAGACCTTCTAATGAAAGCGGTAGCTCTTTGGTATATGGAGGAGTTTCAGGAACTTGAAAAAATCTCCAAAGAAGCTTTGTCTGCCATCTATACCCCTGAATACAACCGTGCAATGGAAAACTCCGTAAAATATGCGATTGAATTGCTGAAAAAGGAAAACGGAACAATCCTCGATTTAGCATCAGGCATGGGTGGTTTTCTTAGTGATTTGCTTAAAGAACATTCAGGAAATTTCATTTCGGTTGATATAAGCGCAACGAGCAGTTCCATACTCAGGCAGTACCTGAGTTACAAAGGTTGGGGCAACAGGGTAACACAGGTTGTTGCGGACGCAGCAAAATTGCCTTTCAAGGATAAGTCTATCGATGTCATAACTACCGCCGCTGGGTTTCAGAATATGCAAAACGCTCTGCCTGTTTTTAAAGAACTTCGCAGAGTTGCTAAAAAGCTCATCGCTTTGTGCATTTTCATGGAAGAAGGAGACCCGAATTTGGCTCATGTTAGCGACAAAACCTTGCATGTCGGCAAGTACTTTAAGAAAGCCCTTGAGAAAGCAGGCTGGGAAGTGAGCTTTGAAAATGAAATAAGAGCCAGGGCTGAGCCGACACCTGCTTCAAAGATATTTGGCGTAAAGCCCGACAAAATACCTGTCGTTCCCACCATATTTAAATTTACAACTGTGGTCGCGACCGCACTTTGATCTGTTAGTGAAAAATGTGATTATTGAAATTTGCAATATTCTTCTATGCTGTCATTTAACTTTGAAAGCTTCGGAGTATATTAGTTTTAGAAAGAGATTTCGTGGGGGTGCGAAATGAATCATAAAAAGCGTTATGAAACCGCATTGAGGCTTTCAAAGGAACTTGAAGAAGAGCACAGGGATAATCTAATCTGCTGCTGCCTTTACGGTTCTACGGCAAGAGGTGAAGATACACACTGGTCTGATCTTGAGCTTTTCGCAGTAGTTAAAAAAGAGGTTAAACCAAGGCACCTTCTGATAGACATGGTTCCTGTTGGGATAAACACAATAACAGAAGCCAGGCTTATACATATCCTGGAGAACCCTGGTTTAGAATGGCCCTTCTATGCCGGGCTGGTGGCAAATCTAACGGTGCTTTCAGGTAATTATTCCGCACCTGCGAGATATTATGAAGCTGCGATGAGCGTACCAAAAGAAAAATTCAAAATAGCCTTACAGAGAAGCCTTCCTGAGCTGGTGTTTGAATCATGGGGAAGAATTTTTTCCTGCATTGCGAGGAGAAAATACGAGGACATCTATTGCGCAGTCATAGAAACTCTTCTTGAAATGAAGACCGCACTTTGTCTTCTCAATGGAAAGCATGTGAGCAGAGATTATTTTGAGGGCATAAAGGAGTCTTTTGGTTTTGAAAAGAAGCCAAAGGACTATCCGAAGCTTGCCACAAGGCTGTGGAATAGCCATGATCCAGCAGCGATAGCAAAAGATGCACGAGAGCTTATGGAAAACTACATTTCATTACTGAAAGCAGAGGGAATAGTGCCAAATTAAACAGCACTCGCATGAAAGCGGGTGCTGTTTAAAAACTGAATTCAGAAGTCCTAAAACCAAAAAAGGTTTTCTTCAAAGGGCATCAAGTAAGATCAAAACTATTTCACTGGCACAAAAATATCCAGCTCGCTATTCTCTTTGAAATCGTTGAAACGTTCATCATAGAACTCAAAATGGTATGTATTCCATTTAGCTTCATACTCACTATTCGGGAGGTACCTGTTGTAAATGAAATCAAAAGTGTCATGAAGTGTCTCAAGGCTTCCTATGTGGGTAAAAACAAGGTATTTTGATTGCGAGATTTCTTTTTTTACCATGTTTTCAGGTATTTTTTCAAAATGCCTTGCAGGAACACAGGCAATATACTCAAAATTACCTTCCTTATCCATTGGTCCCATCAATCCATAACACTCTTTAAAAGCCGAAAAATTTTCCAGAGTTCAGTTATTTCACCTTTTTCGTTCTTTCCGTAATATCTCATTCCAATGGCTTCGAATGCGGGTTTTGTTACAATACTCGGTTTCATAAAACCATCTCCCTATTATTTTTTTTGCAGTGATGGTCATAGGATTCAAAAATTAAGAACATAATGGTATATAACATTATACCATGT
>NZ_CEYIHJ010000192.1:0-3167 GCF_982836095.1 Kosmotoga sp. | reverse complement strand
ATCAATAATCTCAAAATCATGGATGCCACATTTAATAGTCCCTTCATCGGTAAATTCTTTGAGTACCCTAATCACACTTTCCTTTGCCATCGCACACATATCAGCTAAATCCTGACGTGTTAAAAGTGTTTCGAAAGTATCAGTCTTGTATATCTCACCAGCCAGATAAAGCAAGGTGTCTGCCACTTTTCCATGGGTTTGCTTATATGCTAAGCTGATAATTTGGCATATTACTGAAAAATGGTTGGTAAAATCCTCTGTATACCTTTCGCTTTATGGTTTGTAGAATAGTTTTATGAACTTTGTTTCATAAAACTTTTTTAATCATGGAAAATTCAAAAAAAAGCGTTGTTGGGCCTGTGGAAGCTTAGATGTAATCAGATGGGGAAAAAGAGGTGGTAAGCAGCGGTTCAGATGCAAGAATTGCGGTATTTATTTTACAAGGAACCGTCCACATCAAAAGTTTCAAAACAGATTCATATGGTTCAAGAAATGGGTGCTAGAGCGGCAGACTTTTTATACATTATGTCGAGATAGTAAACTATCCAAGGATACGCTTCAGAGGACTTTTTATTATTTTCTGGAACAAGCCCCCAGGATTAAGATTATCAAACGAGATAATATTCACCTACGTTATGACGCAACATATTTCAAGAAGTTTTGCTTGTTGTGTTATCAAGACAATGAGGATGGCTACACGCAACTGATCCGCTTCTCAAATGGCGAACATTATGAGGAAATAAAGGAAGATCTTGACAACCTGATTAAGCTTGGAATACAAATTGAGAGTATTACCACTGATGGCCATAAAAGCATTCTAAAGGCTATTAGAAAGTCTATTCCCCATGTTAAAGTACAACGCTGCCTGGTTCATATTCAAAGGATGTGCCTGCTTTGGTTAACAAGGTATCCAAAGTATATTGCAGGTCAAGAACTAAGGCAATTAGTGTTGTTGATTCTCAAGATAAAAACTAACAATGACAGGTTGTTCTGGACACGGCAACTTTACAAATGGCATGAAAGGCATAAGGAGTACATTGACGAAAAAACATACAACACAGAAACAGGAAGATATTGGTATACACATAGGCTACAAAGACGTTCTTTCTTCTCAATAAAAAGAGCTTTGCCGAACATGTTCCATTATCTGTCAAATGATAAAATTCCCAAAACCACAAACGGTATTGAGGGGTTCTTCAGCCACTTGAAAAATCACCTTGATTTGCATAGAGGACTTACGACAAAAAACAGGGTTAATTTTATCAAATGGTACATCTATTTTTCAAATGAGAGATAAGTTTTTTTAGCCATAGAAGCATACCAGTATTACAAAAAAAGGGCAGCCTAAAATGGCTGCCCAGTAAAACTGTATATGCGTTAATCCTATTGCTGTCAAGTTGATCTCCACCAGAGCTTGATTCCTCTTCAGATTAACAGTGCCAATATAATGATTGTTTTTCTATAAGTCACCAACCATTTTTCAGTACATTACCAAAAAAAGGTTGCCCCAAAAATTTGAGACAACCTTTTTCTTTAGCTGGAATAAGGGCATATTACTGAAAAATGGTTGGTAAAATCCTCTGTATACCTTTCGCTTTATGGTTTGTAGAATAGTTTTATGAACTTTGTTTCATAAAACTTTTTTAATCATGGAAAATTCAAAAAAAAGCGTTGTTGGGCCTGTGGAAGCTTAGATGTAATCAGATGGGGAAAAAGAGGTGGTAAGCAGCGGTTCAGATGCAAGAATTGCGGTATTTATTTTACAAGGAACCGTCCACATCAAAAGTTTCAAAACAGATTCATATGGTTCAAGAAATGGGTGCTAGAGCGGCAGACTTTTTATACATTATGTCGAGATAGTAAACTATCCAAGGATACGCTTCAGAGGACTTTTTATTATTTTCTGGAACAAGCCCCCAGGATTAAGATTATCAAACGAGATAATATTCACCTACGTTATGACGCAACATATTTCAAGAAGTTTTGCTTGTTGTGTTATCAAGACAATGAGGATGGCTACACGCAACTGATCCGCTTCTCAAATGGCGAACATTATGAGGAAATAAAGGAAGATCTTGACAACCTGATTAAGCTTGGAATACAAATTGAGAGTATTACCACTGATGGCCATAAAAGCATTCTAAAGGCTATTAGAAAGTCTATTCCCCATGTTAAAGTACAACGCTGCCTGGTTCATATTCAAAGGATGTGCCTGCTTTGGTTAACAAGGTATCCAAAGTATATTGCAGGTCAAGAACTAAGGCAATTAGTGTTGTTGATTCTCAAGATAAAAACTAACAATGACAGGTTGTTCTGGACACGGCAACTTTACAAATGGCATGAAAGGCATAAGGAGTACATTGACGAAAAAACATACAACACAGAAACAGGAAGATATTGGTATACACATAGGCTACAAAGACGTTCTTTCTTCTCAATAAAAAGAGCTTTGCCGAACATGTTCCATTATCTGTCAAATGATAAAATTCCCAAAACCACAAACGGTATTGAGGGGTTCTTCAGCCACTTGAAAAATCACCTTGATTTGCATAGAGGACTTACGACAAAAAACAGGGTTAATTTTATCAAATGGTACATCTATTTTTCAAATGAGAGATAAGTTTTTTTAGCCATAGAAGCATACCAGTATTACAAAAAAAGGGCAGCCTAAAATGGCTGCCCAGTAAAACTGTATATGCGTTAATCCTATTGCTGTCAAGTTGATCTCCACCAGAGCTTGATTCCTCTTCAGATTAACAGTGCCAATATAATGATTGTTTTTCTATAAGTCACCAACCATTTTTCAGTACATTACCATAATTTTGTTGTAGTGTTTAATAATTCTTTCGTTCAGGTATCTTACCAACTCCATTGAGAATTCCGGATTGGTACGCATTACTTCTTTGTAGTTTTCTATCTCGACATAGCAAGTCTGCGTCTCTTCCAATGCAACAACAGTAATATAGTGCATGTCATCAACTAAAAATCCCGGACCACCTATCAATTGAACAGGTTTTATCAAAGCCATTAAAACTCTTTTTTCAGAATCGGGGTCTTCTATATAAACTTTAGCCATTCCCCTGGTAACACAAATTAAATGTGTAAGCGGACCGCCGCTTTTAAAAATGGTTTCCCCCGGCTTAAATACGACCTCTTTCCTGTTCTTG
>NZ_CEYIHJ010000191.1:0-3174 GCF_982836095.1 Kosmotoga sp. | reverse complement strand
AAGCAATGGGAATAAGTAGCAATGGTTCAGCTTCTTTCACTATTGCAACGTAAAAAAGCGCACCTGCTATTGCGAACATAACAAGGTTTTCCCAACTTAATGCTGAAAATCCTGTAGTTTGAAGGAAGCTAAAAAGCGTATCGATCATAATCAAACCTCCATCAAAGAAAACCGCGACCCCTACCGGGGTCGCAATAGTATCAGTAATGGATTACTTATTTTTCAACAATGCTTGAGCGGCTGCAAGTCTGGCTACAGGAACTCTATATGGTGAACAGCTAACGTAATTCAGTCCGACTAGATGGCAGAATTCTACTGAAGAAGGTTCACCGCCGTGTTCACCACAAATGCCCACTTTTAGGTCAGGTCTCGTTGCTCTTCCCTTTTCAGTTCCCATTTTGACTAACTGTCCTACGCCATCCCTATCTAGCTTTTGGAATGGATCAACCTCGAGAATGCCTTTGGCAACATAATCGCCGACGAATTTGCCGTAATCGTCTCTACTAAATCCAAAAGTCATTTGAGTAAGGTCGTTGGTTCCGAAGCTAAAGAATTCAGCCTCTTTAGCTATCTCATCGGCAGTTAGCGCTGCTCTGGGGACTTCGATCATCGTACCCACTTTGTAATTCAATTCTACACCTGCTTCTTTTATCATGCTATCAGCGGTATCAACGATGATCTTTTTCAGATATTTTAGTTCATTGATGTGTCCCACAAGTGGAACCATGATTTCTGGAACAACTGTTTGACCTTCCTCTTTCAACAGTTCAATTGCGGCGCCTATTATGGCTTTGGTTTGCATAACTGCGATTTCTGGATAGGTTACAGCAAGTCGGCATCCTCTATGTCCCATCATGGGATTGAACTCGTGCAGTTCCTCAACTGTGGCCTTTAATTCATCAAAAGAAAGCCCCATCTCTTCAGCAAGATCCTTTATATCTTCTTCTTCTTTTGGAAGGAATTCATGTAGAGGTGGATCAAGCAACCTTATAGTAACAGGATAGCCTTCCATGGCTCTAAATAAACCTTTGAAATCCTCTTTTTGCATGGGAAGAAGCTTGTCCAAAGCTGCTTGTCTCTGCTCCACTGTCTTGGCAACAATCATTTGCCTAACAGCCGGGATTCTTTCTTCATCGAAGAACATGTGCTCAGTTCTGCAAAGCCCGATTCCCTGAGCGCCAAATTCTCTTGCAACAGTGGCATCACGTGGAGTATCGGCGTTTGTCCTAACACCAAGTCTTTTAATTTCATCTGCCCAATCGAGGAGCTTTGCAAGAGGTCCTTCAAGACCCTGGGGCTTAACAGCATCTAACTTGCCCTCAAATACTTCACCGGTTGTCCCGTCTATGCTAATCCAATCGCCTTTGGAGAACTTTTTGCCATTTACGCTAATGGCCTCAGCTTCCTCTTCAACTTCCATTGCTTCACAACCGACAATACAGGCTTTCCCCATACCTCTGGCAACAACAGCAGCATGTGAAGTTTTTCCACCGGTAGAGGTAAGTATGCCATTGGCTGCTGCCATACCAGCAATGTCTTCGGGTGAGGTTTCGGGCCTGACCAGTATTACATCTTTACCTGATTCTTTTACAAGGCGTTCAGCCTCGGCTGGGTCAAAAATAATTATGCCAGATGCTGCACCTGGAGAAGCTGCTATTCCTTTGGCAAGAAGCGTTGCATTTTGCTTCGTCTCAGGAAGGAAATAAGGATGAAGAAGAGTCTCGATATGTTCAGGCGAAACTCTCATGATTGCCTCTTCCTTGGTAATAAGGCCTTCTTCTGCAAGATCAACGGCGATTTTAACAGCAGCGAAGGGCGTCCTTTTACCGGTTCTTGTTTGGAGAAGGTACAATTTGCCTTTTTCGACGGTAAATTCAATATCCTGCATGTCACGGTAATGGGTTTCGAGCTTTACAAAAATGTCCAGGAGTTGTTTATAAACGTCTGGCATGATTTCTCCAAGTTTTGTGAGAGGATATGGAGTTCTAATGCCTGCAACAACATCTTCGCCCTGTGCATTGGGTAAGTATTCACCATAGAACTGCTTTTCTCCGGTATTGGGGTCTCTTGTGAAAGCGACACCAGTACCGCTATCATCGCCCATGTTTCCAAAAACCATAGTGACGATATTTACAGCAGTTCCCAAAAGCTCGCCTTCCTTTATTCCGTTGAGTTCTCTATACTTGATAGCCCTTTCATTCATCCAGCTTCCGAAAACTGCATCAATTGCCTTCCATAGCTGTTCCCAAGGGTCTTGGGGGAATTCGTGGCCAGCTTTTTTGTAAACTTCGAGGTATCTTCGAACAACTTCTTTAAGGTCATCAGCACCAAGCTCTGTATCAAGTTTTACTTGCTTTTCGCTTTTCACCGCGTTCAGTTGTTCTTCGAAGAAGGAGTGATCAATTCCGAGAACGACATCACCAAACATCTGCATGAATCTTCTATAAGCGTCATAACAGAATCGTGGATTTTCAGTCGCTTTGACCATGCCCTCCACTGTCGCATCATTTAAACCCAGGTTCAAAATGGTATCCATCATACCTGGCATAGAAATGGCAGCTCCAGAGCGTACAGAAACAAGCAAAGGATTTTCAGGTGATCCAAATTCTTTCCCGGTAACTTCCTCCAGTTCCTTAACGGCTTTAACAACTTGTTCCTTCAAATCCTCTGGATATTTCCTGCCATGGTCGTAGTAATATTTACATACCTCGGCCGAAATGGTGAAACCAGGTGGTACTGGAAAACCAAGCCTTACCATCTCAGCAAGATTAGCACCCTTTCCGCCGAGTAGATTTTTCATGGTGGTATCGCCTTCGGCTTTGTTGCCACCAAAGAAATAAACATATTTCGCGCTCATTCTCTTGCCTCCTTTCAGGTAGTTACATTCGAATGAGATTATATCACAGTAGACCTAATGTGAAAATTGCATATTTTCGTAATTACTGACTACATATATAAACTTTTATTACACGAATATGTCACAACGTTACCCAACATTGTTCAAGCAAAACATTTACATACGCTTGCTTGAAGTTTCTAATTGCCTTTAGAAGGGAATAATCCTTTACAGAGATATATTGAATCCTTACCAGATAGGCATTACAATTGAACCGATAAGCAAATGAAAAGGACATCCGATAAATAGTACTAAATAGTACAAAAAGATGTCCTGCG
>NZ_CEYIHJ010000190.1:2711-3184 GCF_982836095.1 Kosmotoga sp. | reverse complement strand
ATTAAAGAAATGCTTGGCGCGGAGCAGGTAGGGCATTATGCGGCAGCGGTAAGATTGAGCGAGGCATGGTATTTTATTCCTATGGCAATTACGTCGTCTGTTTTTCCAGCTATTATCAATGCTAAAAAACAGAGTGAAGAGCTTTACTATCAGAGATTGCAGAAACTCTATGATCTGATGGTCTGGATGGCCCTGGCTATTGCCGTGCCGACAACCT
The DNA here is from genome assembly GCF_982836095.1 of Kosmotoga sp. Taxonomy (NCBI): domain Bacteria; kingdom Thermotogati; phylum Thermotogota; class Thermotogae; order Kosmotogales; family Kosmotogaceae; genus Kosmotoga; species Kosmotoga sp. The sequence goes on along the minus strand of NZ_CEYIHJ010000190.1, from coordinate 2,967 downwards.
TTCTTGCGCCTTGGGTGATAAGGGTCTTATATGGGGATGCGTTTTTGCCGGCAGCAGGGGTTTTGAGTATTCATATTTGGGCTGGAGTGTTTGTGTTTTTGGGGGTAGCTAGTGGAAAGTGGTTGCTTACTGAAAATTTGCAGATATTTTCTACGATAAATACAAGTAGATAATAGGAGGTTATCAATGGGAAATATGATAGATCTTTTCTTCGGAAACCATGTCGAAGATGATGAAGCATTCAACGAAACGCTTG
>NZ_CEYIHJ010000190.1:0-2701 GCF_982836095.1 Kosmotoga sp. | reverse complement strand
CGATAAATACAAGTATAGGTGCAATGGTAAATATAGTTTTAAATTATATTTTGATAAAAAAAATGGGAATTAATGGTGCAGCTATATCAACATTAATATCATATTTTATAGCAGCTTATTTATGTTTGTCATTTTTTGACAAAACAAGAATAAATTTTATAAACTTGACAAAAAGTTTATATTTAAAAGGAATTTTTAGTGTTAAAGAAAATATTTAAAATAATTTTACCCAAAAATGTAATAGAAAAGTTGAATATTATTAAAAATAATTATTTTGATGGATTTTCACTCAAATCATACTCCCAGGAAGGAGAAGATATGATTTTAAGAAGGTTCTTCGAGAAACAAAAGACAGGCTTTTATGTTGATGTCGGTGCGCATCACCCAAAGCGATTTTCTAACACATTCTTTTTCTATAAAAAAGGGTGGAGTGGTATAAACATAGATGCAATGCCAAACAGCATGAGATCGTTTGATAAAATTAGACCAAGAGATATCAATCTGGAAGTTCCCATTTCAGATAAAAAACAAAAATTAAGATATTATATGTTTAATGAGCCCGCATTAAATGGCTTTTCAAAGGAATTGGCAGAAAAAAGAGATGGCAAGAATCATTACAAGATTATATCTGAAAAAGAGATACAAACATCAACCCTCGAAGAAATCTTTAAAAAACACTTGCCGTATGGCCAGGAAATTGACTTTATGTCTATTGATGTTGAGGGGCTTGATTTGCAGGTTCTTAAATCCAATAATTGGAAGCGATTTAGACCAAAATTTGTGCTGATGGAAATATTAGGTTGTTCAATCAAGGAGATAGCAGACTCAAAAGAATATAAGTATCTCGCTGAATTTGGATATGAAACCTTCGCAAAGACTGTAAATACCGTTATTTTTAAAAGAGTAGACATCAAAGAAGCATTATCATGAAAAAATACTTCTCACCGGCGGAACTGGTTTTCTCGGCTCCCATCTCTGTGAAAAGCTGCTCGGGCAGTGCCACTGGATATTTTAAGGGATTGGTTGAGTTCTAAATAGAAGTTGATGTGCAAAAAGTTTCATCAAATATGTTTGTTCCGCCGCATCTGCTAAAAACAGCGGTTCTTTTCCTGATCTTAAAACGTCCTGATACCACAAAACAGGTATCTGAGGTAATCCACAAGGCAAAAGCGCCGTGTGTTATGCCTAAACAAATAACGGCTTTTATGATATCTTTAGCTAAGGGGAAAAAGTAAAACATGCCTTTATCACCCATGGTATTATTTGTCTACAACCGTCCTTGGCATACTCGCCAAACTATTAAAGCCCTGCAGAAGAATGAGCTGGCCGATCGAAGTGATCTCTTCATCTATTCAGATAGTCCCAAAGATGAGCAAACTGAAAAAGCGGTTAAAAAAGTTAGGGAGTATATTCACACTATTGATGGATTTAAAACAGTGACAATCCGAGAACAAGGGAAAAATATGGGTTTGGCAGGTTCTATTATTGATGGTGTGACGGCTGTAGTGAACGAGTATGGACGGGTTGTTGTTCTGGAAGATGATCTCGTGACTTCCCCATTCTTCTTGCGATATATGAATGATGCTCTAAACTTATATGAATGTGAGGAAAAAGTTATCAGCATTCATGGATACATTTACCCTCTCTCAGAGAAACTTCCCTCGACTTTTTTTCTCCGTGGTGCCGATTGCTGGGGGTGGGCTACCTGGAAGCGCGGTTGGGATTTGTTTGAAGAAAATGGTCAAAAATTGCTTAATGAATTGGAAGAAAAGAAACTTACAAGGCTACTCGATTTTAACAGAACTTATAATTATACCCAAATGCTGAAAGATCAGATAGCAGGTAAAAATGATTCGTGGGCAGTGAGGTGGTTAGTTTCGGCTTTTTTGCGGGAGCGTCTTACTCTATATCCTGGCATTTCCCTGATACGCAATATCGGGTTAGATGGGATAGGCACTCATTGCGGCACGTCAGATGCCTTCGATGTTAAGATAGCACAAGAGCAAATTTCGGTACAGTCGATCGATATTGTTGAAAATGCAAAGGCAAAAAAAATAATCGAAGACTATTTCAGTTACCTGAACCCATCGCTTTTAGGACGAATGCTCGGTTTCGTGAAGAATATTTTAACCATACGATCAGGGTGTTGAAATAATGAAAGGCAAACAGCGGCCGATATGCGGCAAAATATAAAACAATTTTTAAAAACATGGATTCCTCCTGGAATGATCCGCTTGATTAGCGGGAAAAAAGGAGTAAAATGGTCCGGTGATTATCATTCATGGGATAAAGCACAAAGAGCATCTACAGGATATGACAGTGAAATCATCTTAAACAGGGTTAGAGATTCTCTTCTCAAGGTCAGGAATGGCAAGGCAATGTATGAGCGGGATTCTGTGCTTTTTGAAAAAATAGAGTATTCCTGGCCTCTGTTGGCTTCTTTGATGTTGGTTGCTGTTAAGTCAAAGGGAAAACTGAATGTCATAGATTTTGGTGGGTCCCTCGGAAGCACATACTTTCAGAACAGGAAGTTTTTATCAAATCTTTCTATGATACGGTGGAATATTGTTGAACAAAGGCATTTTGTAGAGGTCGGCAAGAAATACTTTGAAAATGATATTCTTAAATTCTTTTACGATATTGAAGGTTGTCTAAAACAAGCTTCTCCAAGCTCTGGCAGCTTTCAAAGTCAAGCATTCCC
>NZ_CEYIHJ010000189.1:0-3185 GCF_982836095.1 Kosmotoga sp. | reverse complement strand
CCTTAGAAGAAAATTTTAGAACTTTGTCTTCAATCGAAGGGCAATATCTCGGGCCTATGGAATGGATTAACTTCACATCGCCATAAAGAGGGGAGAATTGTATATCGCGCCTGATTATCGAATGAGTTCTTGGATTGGTTTTAGTGAGCCAGCAAGGGCTATCCTTAGGCAACACTCTTGGCTCAGAGAAATAGGAAAATGCAAGAGGAGTATCGGAAGTGTCCTGCCTTTCCATTTTTGAAAAGTCTATGGAACTTCCAAGTATTCTGGCCGGCGTCCCTGTTTTGAAACGTGCAAGTTTAAAGCCGAGTTTTTTTAACGATTCGCTGAGCATTTTTGAAGGGAATTCTCCTAAACGCCCGGCTTCAAATGCTTTTGGACCAATGAAGATCTTTCCACCTAAAAAAGTTCCAGTTGTTATAATAGCCGCTTTACAACGGTAAACTTGGCCGAAATGTGTTACGACACCAGCAACTTTACCATTTTCAACCAGAATTTCTGTCGCTATGGCGCTTCTTAAATAGAGATTCTCTTGATTTTCAAGAGCTCTTTTCATCTCAATGCTATATTCTTTTTTGTCTATTTGAGCCCTTAATGCTCTGACAGCAGGTCCTTTGCTGGTATTGAGCATGCGAATATTTATGGCCGTTTTATCAGTTGTTTTTGCTATTTGGCCGCCCAGGGCATCAACTTCCCTTGCGACAACACCTTTGGCTGGACCGCCTACTGCCGGATTGCAAGGTGCCCAACCGACGGTGTCAAGATTTATGGCAAGTACAAGAGTTTTCATTCCAGCTTTAGCAGAAGCCAACCCAGCTTCGATGCCAGCATGACCCGCACCAACAACAACAATGTCGAAACTGTAATCATCTATTGTGCTTCTCATAACATCTCCCTCCTATCCTATTAATTGTACAACAGAAAGGAGGCTTGAAGATGAAAGTCCGATTTACAGATACGACCTTGAGAGATGCACATCAGTCATTACTTGCGACAAGATTGACAACCGAAGAGCTTGTCGGGGTCGCTTCGCTTATAGATGAGGTGGGGTATAACAGTGTTGAAATATGGGGAGGGGCAACTTTCGACGTTTCGGTCCGTTACCTTGGTGAGGATCCGTGGGAAAGGCTTGATAGGATAAGAGAACAATTTAGGAAGACAAAGATTCAAATGCTTTTACGCGGTCAGAACCTTCTGGGGTATCGTCATTATGCCGATGATGTTGTGGAACTCTTTGTGAAAAAAGTAGCTGACCATGGGATGGACATAGTCAGGGTATTTGATGCTCTCAATGATTTTAGAAATCTGGAAAAAGCAAGTAGAGAAGTAAAAAAGCACAAAATGCATCTACAAGTTGCCATATCTTATACTACCAGCCCTGTACACAATGTTGAATATTTTACAAGCCTTGCTAAAAGTGCATACGAAGAGTTGCACGCGGATTCTTTGTGTATTAAAGATATGGCGGGACTTCTCACCCCTGGAGAGGCAAAGAGACTGGTCAAGAGCATAAAGCAGAATTGCCCATTACCTCTTGAAATACACGCACATTTCACAACCGGGCTGGCAGATCTCACCTATCTAGCTGCAGCAGAAGCGGGCGCTGAAATCGTGGATACGGCAATAAGTGCTCTGGCATATGGTACATCACAACCGGCTGTTGAAAGTTTGTGGGTATCCATGAACAGTCTCGGATACGCTGATAAACCAAACTTAAAACTTCTCAAAACCATTAGTGACTATTTCTCAACAGTCAGAGCAAAACATGCCGATCACGATGTATCGTTGTTAACCATCAAACCAGAGGTGTTAACCAACCAAATCCCGGGTGGCATGTATTCCAACATGATCAACCAATTAAAATCCCAGAAGGCCCTTGATAAGCTGGAAGAGGTGCTTGATGAGGTACCGAAAGTAAGGAAAGATCTTGGTTATCCTCCACTTGTCACCCCAACTTCCCAGATTGTTGGCGTCCAGGCTGTTTTGAATGTGCTTACCGGTGAACGCTACAAAATCATAACGAAAGAAACCGAGAAATATGTGCTGGGTTATTACGGCACTCCCCCGGCACCTGTGAATCCAGAACTAAAAAACCGCATTGAATCTAAAGGCAGCAAGGCTATTACAGGTAGAGCAGCGGATTATATTGAGCCAGAGGTTTTAAGCTCAAGAGAGAAATTCAAGACCATCGCAAAATCAGACGAGGATTTGTTGATACTCCTTTTATTGGGAGAAGTGGGAAGAAAATATCTGGTTGGCAAATATGAGAAAGAACTGGGAATTGATTTCTCGTTGATATCTGATTTTTCTGATACAGCTATTGTATATCCCGTGTAGAAAGGCGTAGTTAGAAGAAGCATAGGAAAATAATTGATTGATAATCGGAGATATTTACCGTTTTTTTGGTATAATCATAAGTAGGAAGTAAGCATTATCATGTTGCCCTTCTGGAGAAATTGATAAAATTGTATTGAGGCAATTTGCTTAAATCAATATAAGGGAGGTCGAAAGAATGAAGAAACTTGCTCTCGTGTTAATGATTGTTTTTGCAGTAGCATCTCTTCTCAGTGCAAAAATCGTCATCTGGTCTTCAGAAAATCAGATACCAGCTCTTCAAAAATTGGCTGCTGACTTTGAAAGGGACTACGGTATTGAAGTGGAAATTCAGCAGGTTAATTTCGGTGACATCAAATCCAAATTCCTCACAGCCGCTCCTGCTGGAGAAGGTCCTGATATAATTGTTGGTGCACATGACTGGGTAGGGGAACTCGCTGCGAACGGGCTTCTTGAGCCCATCCCGTTCCTTCCTGATGCCGATCAGTACTACGAAGTGTCCCTCGATGCTTTTAGCTACCAGGGGAAACTCTATGGCGTTCCATATACTATTGAATCCATCGGTATCATTTATAACAAAGATCTTATTGAAGAAGCGCCAAAAACAATTGATGAGCTCGAACAAATGGCCGCGGAGGTTGCAGATGATGAAGTAGTTGGTTTTGTTTACGATGCTGGCAACTTCTATTTCTCATTCCCCTTTATAGCTGGTTATGGTGGCTATATCTTCAAAAGCACTGAAAGTGGTCTTGATGTGAATGATATAGGGCTCAACAACGAAGGTGCAATTAAAGGGGTCAGTCTTATCAAGAAATGGTTCGACGATGGGCTTATCCCTCAAGGTGCCAATT
>NZ_CEYIHJ010000188.1:0-3229 GCF_982836095.1 Kosmotoga sp. | reverse complement strand
GAACTGGTGGAAATACTGCGAAGGTTCTCCGGTTATGGTTTCAACAAGTCCCACAGCGTTGCTTATTCTCTGATTACTTATTGGCTCGCGTTCAAGAAGTTTCACGCACCTGATGAATTCTTTAAGGTGCTGTTTTCGCTTCTTGACAGGGAAGGAAGGGCAAGGCTGGCTGCGGAAATGAAGAGCATGGGATTATCTTTTGCACTTGGCGAAGGACATATGAACGGGGTTATTTCCCTTTGCCCTTCTGATTTGATGAAATTTAGGCTGGAGTTGCCCATCAAACCCATTGAGACATCCTTCCATGAATTTGTCAGGAAACGCCGGAGCTCCTTTATGGCAAAAGATCTGGAATTTCTCGTGAAAATCGGATATTTTGATAAGTACGGTACAAGAGAATCGCTTTTGAAGGAGATAAACAACGCCCTTTCAGGAGTGGATCCAGAGCTGAAATCTGTACTGCGCGTTTTTGGCTATAAAGAACAACAACCCGGCAGGATCAAAACGGAGTCATCCAAGGAGAAAGCGGTGCTTGAATACGAAGCGCTTGGCTTTAATCTCACGGAATTTCCTGTTGTTCTATCGCAGGAAGACTTTGTAGATACAACACTCACAGATCTCTATGCTACAAAGTCCAACGGATTAGCTGCGTATTCGCTCGTGAATTTAAGGGAAAAGAGATTTATCACTGATGGCAAAACATTGATTCCCATTTACCGCTCATTGCCCGAAAAAGGGTTCATAATTTTCAAAAAAGGGAAACCAGATGAAAAACGGGCATACGAAAAAATAAAATTGGTAACAAGAAAGTACAACCAGCCTGTTCCAATAGAATCAATCCTGCCAGCTTCGAAGCAGAACATCTTAAAAATCAAAATAGATGGAAATGTTCTCACATTAAAAGGGGCAAAGGTCATTGCTTATGACCCGGACGAAGTAGAGGTGATAGAAGATTGAAAGTGCATCTTGTAAGACATGGTGTTTCCGAATGGAATCTGATTGGCAGGTGGCAGGGTAACGCAGACATTCCCTTGAGCGATCAAGGGAAGTGCCAGGCTGAGATAACTGCTGAAGAACTTCTATACATCGCTCCAAACACTTCACTCCTCTTTTGTAGTGACTTGAAAAGAGCTAGAGAAACCGCTGAAAAAATCGGGAAAAGGTTCAATCTATCTCCTATTGTCAGGGAGGATTTGAGAGAGTGCAATTTCAGCTTGTGGAACGGGCTTACCTTTGAAGAAGTTGTTGAAAAATATGAAAAGGAATTCACCCTCTGGAGTTCTAACCCACATGCCAAAATTGAAGGAATTGAGTCGCTAACCCAGCTGGAAAAGAGGGCTCTGACGGCTTTTAATGAAATTTATGAAATATCTACGCTCAGAAAGGCCACGGAAGTGGTAATCGTTGGCCACGGTTTATGGTTCAGGGTGCTTCTGAGCTCTTTGCTGGGTATGCCGTTGGTAAATCACAGACGCCTTGAGATAGAAAATGCTTCTATAACAACCCTCGAGAAGCGCGAGTACCGTGGATGGATTCTCCACACTTTGAATTATCACCACCATCTATCACAGGTAAAAGGGGGAAAATGCCATAACAATTGATGTTTTTCTTACACCGCTGAATATCGTTTCTTTACCTGATGTGGCAATAGCAATAGATGTTTTGCGGGCTACAAGCAGTATGGTGGTTGCACTTGCTGAAGGGGCGGAATCCATAATCCCCGTATCGAATCTGGAAGAGGCAAGAAAGCTAAAAGCTGAGAATCCAAACTTGCTTCTCGCCGGTGAGCGCGAAAGCCTAAAACCACCAGATTTTGATCTTGGAAATTCCCCTTACGATTTCAAAGGAATACATGGTAAGGAAATCATAATGACGACCTCAAATGGTACGAAGCTAATTGAACTTTTGAAGGAATCGAAACAATTGTATATTACTTCTTTTTTGAATGTTAAAAGCGTTACCAATGAGGTTGCCACGGCAGGGTATGATAAAGTCGGCATAGGTTGCGCAGGGAACAGAGAAAGTGTGGCTCTTGAAGATGTGCTCTGCGCCGGAGCACTTGTTGAAAATCTCATATCCGTCACAGAGAATGCCGATCTTACCGACGCCGCGAAGTTGGCCCTGGACGAATACATAACGCATGGAAAAGATCTTGAAAGGGTTCTGAGCACAATCGCAAGTCATGGAAAAACTCTTATGAGAAAAGGATTTGTAAAAGACGTCGTCCTTTGTGCTAAAATTAATATGTTCTCGGTTGTTCCAGCTTATATAAAAGGGAAAATTGTGAGGAATGATACATGAAAACCCTGTCATCTATTTTCTTTTCAGTGGCAATGATATTCTTTTTTGTGAGTCTTGTATTCTTTGAGATCGGTACACGGAAGCTCAGAAAAGCAGGTAATCCAAAAGTTTATGATAAAAGAGGCATCCGTTTTTTGGTACTTTCTATTATTCTTGCTGGAGTTTCCCTGCTGTTTGCGTTTATCTGAGTTTAAGGGGGAATTCGAATGGAAAATATGATTGCGCTTGAACAAATTGTTAATAAGTTGCCCGGAGTGAAGGGCGCTAAGATCCTCGCTGATGATGGTGGAACGCTAAAAGAGATACACATCCTTGCAGATGTCAAAAAGCCAGCTAAGCAGCTTGTACGAGATATTGAAACTGCCATATATGCCGCCTCTGGAGTGAAAATAGACAGAAAAATAGTCAGTGTTGCCCAGATTTCTGATGATGAATCCGACTCAGCCGCAACCGAAACTTACGAAGAGGCGATTGCCGATGAAACAGCAAGGTTTAGCCTTCTTACCCTGGAAACAAAATCCTCCAACAAGCGCCTTACCGTGAATGTAATTATAGACGATGATGGAAAGCAACTTTCCGGTAGCTCCGTAGTAGATGTGAACGATGACGAAAAGTATATGGCCGCTGTTGAAGCAACCGTTGCTGCTATAAGGGAATCTATCCCTAGCTTTAGAGTGGAGTTCATAGAGAGGCTAAAATACGGTCTCAGCGACGTGATCCTCGTTGTCTGTTCTGCAATAATGTCTGGTGAAAGACGTAAAGAAGCCGGGGCAAGGTTGTTCAAAAAGGATTCCCTTAATGACATCGTACTGGTAATACTTGAGACACTGAATAAAATGTGACCCCCCTAAATACAGGGTATAGGGTACCAAAGATCGGGTGTAGGGTCTAGTTGTTAGGGTTTAGATGTTCTCTCTCGTGACTCGAA
>NZ_CEYIHJ010000187.1:2909-3233 GCF_982836095.1 Kosmotoga sp. | reverse complement strand
CTGTGGGTGGGTTTGTAGAGGTCCCTTGTGTAAAAAGAAATGCCTTTGGAGTTTCAATTGCCTATACAGCGGCTGAAATGGCACTTGCGGGCATAAAGTCGCTCATACCCTTTGATGAAGTAGCCGAAGCAATGGGAAAGGTTGGACGTTCTTTACCGGAATCACTCAAAGAAACTGGAGAGGGTGGTATTGCAGCTACACCTACTGCAAAAAAGCTGTTAAGAGAATTCATAAATAGGAGTGATAACAGATGACAAAGCTGGTAATTTTTGACCTTGGAGGCGTTTTCTACGACGATGCCGATGTAACTCCAAAAATATCTAA
>NZ_CEYIHJ010000187.1:0-2899 GCF_982836095.1 Kosmotoga sp. | reverse complement strand
TAAAGAATTGGGCATAAGCAAAGAACAATTCATAAAGTATGCGAAGTTATCTGGTTTAAACGAATTGAGTTGTGGAAAGATATCCGCTGTCGAATTCTGGAAAAGATTTCAAGATGTTTCTGGTATAAGGGTCACGGAAGAACTATGGGGAAAGTACTTCAAACCTTCTTTGAAAAAGGAAACCTATGATTTAATTCAAAAGCTAAAAACGAAATATAGAGTAGTAGCAGGTACAAATACTATTGAACCGCACTATAAAATAATGCAAAATCGTGAAGACCTTGAGGTCTTTGACAGAATATACGCCTCAAATATCATTGGTTACTCTAAACCAGATCAGGCGTTTTACATTACAATCCTGAAGGCTGAAGGAGCCAGCCCTGCAGAAACTGCTTTTATCGATGACACAAAGGCAAATGTTCTTTCAGCAAGGGAACTTGGTATAAAAGCAATTCATTTCAACGATGGCGCAGATATTGAAAAAATTCTTAAAGAAATCATCGACCAAGCTCTTTAAGGTATAATTCGGCGATTTGAAGATCATTCTGTGTGGTTATTTTTAAATTTAGTGAAAGGGGACTTAAAAGAAATACCTCACCAACGTATTTTGCGTAGAGAGTAGCATCATCTGTTGCTTCTTCAAAATGATCCTTCAAAGCGAGTTTGTGCGCCTCAAGAATTTCCTGGAAGAAGAAACACTGTGGAGTTTGAGCTTTCCATAATTTTGTTCTGTCAAGTGTGCGGGAAAGATGGTTCTCTTCCACTTGGTAAATAGTATCGGTAACTTTTTCGGCGATAACAACCCCCTTCTTAGGCTCAACGAGCTTCAATATCTCTTCAATCTGTTTTGCGTTAAAAAGGGGACGTGCTGCATCGTGAATCATTACCCTTTGAGGATTGAATAGTCGTAATGTATTTAAACCGTTGAACACTGATTGCTGCCTGCTCTTTCCTCCTGGAACCACTTTTACCCCATTTAACCCATAGCTTTTCAGGAGCGCAATTCCTTTTTCAATCCAAGCTGGGTGCAATATAAGCACCACCCGATCAACAAATGGGGAGTAAAAAAAGAGCTCCACAGACCTTATAAAAATTTCTTTTCCTGAGAGTTTCACAAATTGCTTAGGGAGAGGGGAGCCAAAACGCTTCCCTTCTCCTCCAGCAACAATCAGCACAGCGGTTTTCATTTTATTAAATGGACAAAAAGCCCGCTTCTCAATTTAGGTTCAAACCACGTAGATTTTGGTGGCATAACCATTCCATTGTCAGCCACTTCCATGAGGTCTTCAAGAGAAGTGGGATACATGGCAAATGCCACTGCCCATCCGTTGTTTACTCTATCTTCAAGAGTTTTCAGTCCTCTTATACCACCCACAAAATCTATCCTCGGATCCTTTCTCGGATTCTCAATTCCAAGAATGGGCTTAAGAAGGTTTTCCTGGAGTATGGCAACATCTAAACTTGCTACTGGGTCAGAAACATTGAAACTACCTTCTTTGGCGTGCAGTACATACCACTTGCCTGACAGATACATACCAAATTCATGTTTCTGAGAGGGTTTATAAGGAGAGGCTGGAGCAAGTTCTATCTCGAAAGCCTCTTTCAGCTTTTCAAAGAATTCACCTTCTGCAAGACCGTTGAGATCCTTAACAACCCTATTGTAATCCAAGACCTGCAAATGAGAATGTGGAAAGATTACTGAGAGGAAATAGTTATATTCTTCTTCCCCGGTGTGATTGGGATTTTTTGATTTCATTAGTTCTCTTACCCTTGAAGCCGATGCAGCTCTATGATGTCCATCGGCTATGTAAAGTGCAGGAATTCTATCAAATGCCCTTTTGATTTTCTCTATATTCTCTTGTTCATAGACAGGAAATACTTTATGCTGAACACCTTTTTCATCCGTAAAATCATAAAGAGGGTTTAATTTTGTCGTTAATTCCTTGAGGAGGTTATCAAAATCCTTTTCAGCCCTGAAAGTGAGAAAAACAGGTCCCGTGTTTGCGCCAACAGTGTACACGTGTCTTGCTCTGTCATCTTCTTTGTCCTGCCTGGTAAGTTCATGTTTCTTTATAGCTCCTGATTGATACTCATCCACTGAAGCACAACCCACTACACCTGTTTGAGTGTGCTCTCCCATTCTCTGCCAGTAAATATAATACGCAGGTTTTTCTTCCATGACGAGAATCCCAGATTCCATCATTTTCACCAGATTTTCTCGTGCCTTTTCATAGACGGGTTCACCATAGTGCGGAACATCAGATGGAAGATCTATTTCCGCCCTAATAACGTGCATGAAGCTTTCAGGTGTTCTGCCATATTCCTTCGCTTCATCATAACTCACAACATCGTAGGGAGGACAACTTACTTTCTCTACCAATTCGGGTTTTGGTCTTACCGCTTTGAAAGGTCTAACTACTGACACTTTATCCCTCCTTAACGAATTTATCAAAGTATTTTTGCTGACGCTGAAACATCACCTTTGCTTCTTCATCATCAGCCTCGTGGTCATAACCCAAAATGTGCAGTAAACCATGAATCAACATCAAACTTAGTTCTTCTTCAAAACTGTTTCCGTAGCTTTTTGCCTGCTGTTCAATGGTCTCCAGAGAAACCATAATATCCCCAATAACATCCTCATCAAGCCCATACTCAAAGGAAAGGACATCGGTAGGACCTTCCTTTTTTCTATATTTTGCGTTCAAGCTCGCAATTTCGGCATCGTTAGTGAGCATAATATCCAGTTCGGAATCAGGTTCTTTCCCTAATTCATTGACAACTACATTTTTTATCAAATTCTCAAGCTTTTCAAGATCGATTATCTTTGCTGTTCGGTTTTCTATTACGATTTTCATCAGAAATCACCACCTTTTCCACCTCCGCCTCCACCAAAAGCACT
>NZ_CEYIHJ010000186.1:0-3322 GCF_982836095.1 Kosmotoga sp. | reverse complement strand
GGTGGCATCGCCGTACCAGTTGGTGACCTTATGGCGAACGACCCGACCTTCGATCTTGGAAAATTCCTTCCTCAGGTGCTTAGTTATTATCGTGTCAACGGGAAGCTTTACTCGATGCCTTTTAATTCTTCAAACGCCATACTTTACTACAACAAAACTATTTTCAAAGAAGCAGGACTCGATCCTGACAAGCCACCGAGAACCTTTGAAGAATTCAAAGAAGCAGCCAGGACGATTACAAAGTATTACCAGGGAAATGTTGTTGGGTTCGGCTTTAACCTGCATTCTTGGTTCTTCGAACAACTCATGGCTGCCCAGTCAGCACCCATGTGTGATAACAACAACGGTAGAACCGGAAGACCGACAAAAGCTGTTTTCAACAATGAAGCAGGCCTTAAGATTTTCGAATGGCTTAATGACATGAAAAAAGAAGGCACAATGATTGAGACAAAAGTTGAAGACTGGACTGGCGCAAGAAACCTGTTCATATCTCAAAAAGCTGCCATGCTCTTATCCTCAACTTCCGACGTTGCACTTATGATGAATGCTTCAAAAGAAAACGGTTTTGAATTTGGTACAGCATTCCTGCCAACTCCCGCAGATGCCCCAGCTGGTGGCGCCGTTATAGGTGGAGGAAGTCTTTGGATTATTGGAGGCCATCCTGATAAGGAAATCCAGGCTGCATGGGAATTCGTTAAATTCATGGCTGATACAGAACAGCAAATTGAGTGGCATAAGGCAACGGGCTACTTCCCTGTAAGAAAAGATGCTGTTGAACAACTTCTCTTCTCGGGTTATTACGCTCAGTATCCAGATCACCTTACAGCACTTATGCAGCTTATGCTTTCTGAACAGAATTACAATGCGCGTGGAGCGATCATTGGCGCTTATCCTGAAATCAGGACCGCAGTTGAGCAGAACCTCGAGAAAATGTTCGGTGGAGAATTGACCCCGGCAGAAGCTTTGAAAAGAGCGGAAGAAGCTGCAACAAGAGCAATCAAAGAATATAACGAAGTTTATTAATACCTTCAGGGGCAGCTATGCTGCCCCTGCTTCATGCTGGAGGTGTGTCGATGAGAAAGCTGTACCCCTATCTCTTGCTTATACCCACCTTTGTCATCATTATCATGTTTATATATTATCCCGCGGGAAGCGCATTAAAACTAAGCCTTTATAAGACTTCACCTTTTGGGAACAGGACTATTTATGTCGGATTGAGAAACTTCCGTCAACTATTTGAGGATCCGGAGTATCTTTATGCGGTTCGTTTCACCCTCATTTATGTCTCTGTGAGTGTTGCTATAACGATCTTTATGTCTTTTATCATTGCTTACATGCTTACCAGAGGGGTTCCGGGAACACGCATCTATCGTACCTTTCTTTTTGCACCTTACGCGGTTTCCCCAGCAATAGCTGGGACACTCTGGACTTTTCTTCTAAATCCCGTTGTTGGGCATGTCAATTATTTTTTCGCGAAGTTATTTGGGATACAGGTGGCATGGCTGACTTCAAAGCCTTATGCTTTTTATGCTCTAATCTTTGCTACTGTCTGGAAAATGCTACCCTTTGATATGATCTTTTACATTGCAAGCATACAGGATGTGTCTCTGGATATTATTGAGGCATCAACACTGGATGGAGCCAATACCATGACACGTGTTTGGCGAATAATCTTTCCCCTTGTTTCACCCATAACCTTCTACTTGGTGATAATGAATATCGTTACTACTATGTTCTCTTCTTTTGCGATTGTCGATGTCATGACCTCTGGAGGTCCGGGTGGATATACAACCAATATGATATACAAGCTGTACTTGGACGCTTTCACATTCCAGAAGCGTGGACCAGCTGCTGCAGAGAGTATGATTATGTTTGCAATAATGCTTGTAGTAACCATCATATATTTCAGTTTTGCAGAGAGAAAAGTCCATTATCAGTGAGGTGTTTTCATGACTCGTTCTAGTAAAAAACGCTTGAATACAATTCTTATTGAAATAGTTCTCATCACAGTTTCTTTTATCTTTATTATGCCGATTATTCTAGCGATTACCATGAGCCTTCAACCGCCAGAGAGTGTCTTTTCTTTCCCGCCCAAATTCTTTCCCACGGCATTTCATTGGAAAAATTATGTTGACGCCTTTAACACGGTGCCCTTTGCCCGGCTTATCCTAAACAGCGCAATAATTGCGGTGATGATAACTGGGGGAAAAATCATTACAGGCACTCTCGCTGGATATGCTTTTGCGAATTTCAAATTCCGGGGAAGAAGTTTTGCCTTTTCTTTCCTCTTTGCAACGCTCTTCCTTCCTGCGGAAACTATTATGATTCTGCCCTTATTCAACTTGATGAACAAATTGGGCTGGGTTAATACTTATTGGGCAATGACTATTCCCTTCATGGCAAGTGCAACCAACACTTTTTTGTTCAGGCAGCATTTCATGTCTATACCCTCTTCACTTGAAGATTCGGCACGCATTGACGGAGCTGGACCCATGACATATTTTATAAAAATCCTTCTTCCGCTATCAAAAGCCATCATTGGTGGGGCAACCATTATCAACTTCGTGTATTCATGGAATATGTATCTGTGGCCACTCATTATCACAATGGAAGATAAGATGAAGACCGTACAGATAGGTGTCAGGATGCTCATATCAGCGGAATCCGCTAACAACTGGGGAATAATCATGGCGGGTACAATGATAGCGGTGCTCCCTACACTCTTGCTGTTTTTCACGTTGCAGGACCTCTTTGTTAGAAGCCTGGTACGCTCAGGAATAAAAGAATAATTTCCGGCTTTGCTTATAGAAAGCCCCTCTTCAAAAGAAGGGGGCTTTTTTCTTATTAAGGTATATAATTTTCAAGGGGTGGAATGATGAAATTCTTTTACATATTCTCGCTGTTACTTGTAGCAACAATGTTTTTTTCTATGGACTTCAATATACAAGCGAGTTTTGATCCGGAAAGTCTCACGATTACAGCTACCCTTTGCACCAAGAATAACATCAAAAGCTTTCTCCTTTTGCCTAATTACGCCTCAAAAGATAACCCGTACCTTCATGCCTTGTTTGAAGGTGCCTCAGGGTCTATGGATATTCTTTCGGTAACGGATGGGAAGGGTAACGAAATAGACTATACGCTGGAAACATACCCCGCCACACTCCTGGGCGATGAGACCCTTAGAAGAGATACTATGCTTCTAATAAATGAAGATGTGGATAAAGTGATCATCCATTTTAAGACACACATCAAGAGTGAACAACTACCAGAAGAGGGAGGTTACAATGATTTTATCCTGTACCGCTTCGGATGGTATCCCCTG